>CAZHOC010000252.1:0-7039 GCA_964534295.1 uncultured Bacteroidia bacterium
AGGCTTTTTTGATCGGACTTTATATTACCCTGATTGCGGGTACAATCTATGCGGTAAGTTGGGAGATTTATTATAGCAACTACGGACAGGAATTTGCGGATACCTATATCACCCAATTGCGGGACGGCATGGCTGAGGACGGGATGACGGAGACCGAAATTGATGAACAATTGGCTTCCCAAGAAGCAATGATGGAGGCTTATAAAGAAAATATCGCGGTCAGATTGGGGGTTACCTTTATGGAAATATTTCCCGTTGGCTTATTAGTTTCATTGATTTGCGCGCTAATATTCGGGGTACTCTTAAAGCCTAAGGAGCCAAGTTTAGGCTAGTACATTTTAATAAAACCTAAGATTCCGCAGAGAAGAATATTTGTTCAGCTCTGCGGAATTTTCATTTACCCGGCTTTATTTTTGCATGCATATGATTGCTGATTCTTCTTGCCTGAGGCTGAATGTGGCCGCATCATGCAAACCGTTTTTGAATGAGATATATTCCAATTTTTCTATTTGCTCTCTTTTCATTTTCCCTCCTTGCCTGCGTTAAAGACCAAGACGAAGATTACTCTCCCAATGAAAATCCTACTCAAGTAGCTGAGGTTAAGTTGCTTAGCGGGGTATCAATAGGCTGGCAAGAATTCAAATTGGTGGGTGATTTGACCAAGGAAATTGGAGCTGTAGCGGATGAAATGACAAAATCGGAGTGCGAAAAATGGGTTTTTGAACTCTCCGCACTTGAAAATATCCTAAGCAGAATGGAGGAGGTGAGCAGTGAGGAAGCTTATAGCCGCTGTTATCAATACCCATGTCAATATAGTGGCACGCTTAGTGATGGTAAGCAGAAATACGAGCTTATCGTCCATAGTGGTGGACATATCGTGATCAAGACAGATAGGGAAGGGGAGGAGCTCAACTTTATTCTAGCAGAAGCTTTTGAGGGGCATCCCTTTTTTGATATCTGCGATTGCTGTGAATAAAAATCAGTCCCGTATATAAAAACACGAGCGTTTAGGATGTCCTAAGCGCTCGTGCTTTCATTTTAGTGGTGAAGTTTAATGAATATGATCGGGTCCTTTGGAGCCACGAGGGATACGAATGTCTTCGACCATATCTTGAATTTCTTGGGGAGGAGCTTCTGTCATGCGAGAAACCGTGATAGCTACGGCAAAGTTCAGAATCATGCCTATAGTACCTATGCCCTCTGGAGAGATACCAAATAACTGATACGGCTTAGCGGCTGCAACACTTTCAAAGCCTACTCCAAATTTGAAGATGAGGATGTAAATCATCGTAAAGCTGATCCCGACGATCATGCCAGATACCGCTCCTTTCATATTGGTGCGTTTGTCAAAGATTCCCAAAAAGATGGCCGGAAAGAAGGAGGATGCGGCTAGGCCGAACGCTAAGGCTACGACAGCAGCCACATAATCCGGCGGATAGATGCCAAACAAACCCGCCACAATTACGGCTCCAGCCGCGGCTAGACGCGCATACAGCAATTCTTGGCGTTCGGTGATATTGGGCATAAAAGTCTTTTTGAGGAGATCGTGCGAGACCGAAGATGAAATCACCAAAAGTAGCCCCGCTGCTGTTGAGAGTGCGGCGGCCAAGCCGCCTGCTGCTACCAAAGCGATCACCCAATTGGGCAGCTGGGCAATCTCCGGATTGGCTAGCACCATGATGTCTCGGTCTACATAAAGTTCGTTAGCGTTATCACTGGGTTGATTGGCCACTACCCGCTCTCCATTGATTTCTCGGCGTTCTCCTTCAAACTCAATCTTTTTACCCTCAAAAGCAGGGCCAGCGGCCATTTGTACCTTGCCATCTCCATTCTTGTCTATCCAGGCCATCAGCCCAGAATCTTCCCATTTCTTAAACCATTCAGGAGTAGTAGTGGCGTATTCAGAATTGTGAACTGTATTGATCAGATTCGTTCTGGCAAAAGCCGCTACGGCTGGTGCAGTGGTATAAAGGATCGCGATCAAAGCGAGAGCATAGCCAGCTGATTTGCGTGCATCGCGCACTTTGGGTACGGTGAAAAAACGAACAATCACATGCGGCAGTCCCGCGGTACCAAACATCAAAGCAGCTGTATACATAAAAAGGTCAAGGGTGCTCATCGAACCGTCGGTATACGCATTAAAGCCTAATTGGGTAGAAAGACCGTCTAGCTTGTCAAGCAAATAGACGCCTTGTTCCCCGCTAAGGGTATCTCCAAAACCCAGCTGTGGAATTGGATTGTTGGTCATTTGGATGGAAATGAAAATGGCCGGTACCATAAAGGCAAAGATCAGCACACAGTATTGAGCAACTTGGGTGTAGGTAATCCCTTTCATGCCTCCTAGTACTGCATAGAAGAATACGATCACCATACCGATGATTACTCCGATATTGATGTCTACTTCTAAAAAACGTGAGAAAACCACTCCCACCCCTCGCATCTGGCCTGCTACATAAGTAAAAGAGACAAAGAGGGCACATATCACGGCTACAATACGCGCCGTCTTGGAGTAGTAGCGATCGCCGATAAAGTCAGGCACGGTGAACTTGCCAAACTTCCGGAGGTAAGGGGCAAGCATTAGGGCCAGCAAAACATATCCCCCGGTCCAGCCCATCAAAAACTTAGAGCCGTCTCGACCAGCAAAGGAAATCAGGCCGGCCATGGAGATAAAAGAAGCTGCAGACATCCAATCCGCAGCCGTAGCCATACCGTTCGCCAAAGGCGAAACACCTCCACCAGCTACATAAAAATCCTTAGTAGAACTGGCCTTAGACCAAATAGCAATAGCGATATAAAGGGCAAAAGTGAGCCCAACGATAATAAAAGTCCAAACTTGTATGTCCATTTTGAATTTGCTTGAAGGTATAGATGAGAAGTAAATGAATGATCATTCATCTACATCATAGGCTTTGTCTAATTTGTTCATCAAATAGACATACACAAAGATTAAAGCCACGAATACATAGATCGCGCCCTGTTGTGCAAACCAAAAACCTAATTTGAAACCTCCAATCCTGATCGTATCCAATTGATCTACAAAGAGTATCCCGCAGCCAAAACTGACCACAAACCAAATACTCATCAAGATCAGCATATAGCGCAGATTGGTACGCCAGTATTTTGACAAATCCTTCATAGTAGCAGTAGTGTGTTAATTTTTCCGATGACAATTATCACCAGAAGCTAAGAATTTTTTGTCAGGATTCGTATTTCTCCAATGTGTAAATTAACAGCTATGACTACTACTTACGCAGAGGACTACCAACAAAGCTTGGTAGCTCCAGAAGACTTTTGGGCTGAGCAGGCCAAACGATTAGCTTGGAAGACATTCCCACAACAGATCTTAAGCCAAAATGAAAGAGGATTTTATCGTTGGTATGCCGACGGCGAACTCAATACCGCGCAGCTTGCCTTGGATTATCATGTAGAGCAGGGGAGGGGAGAGCAAGCGGCATTGATTTATGATTCACCCGTTACGCAACAAAAGCAAGTCTACACTTACCGACAGTTGAGGGATGAAGTAGCTCTGTTTGCTGGGGTACTCCAATCCAAAGGGGTAGAGAAAGGAGACCGCATAATCATTTATATGCCCATGATTCCGCAGACTGCGATAGCCATGTTGGCCTGTGCACGCCTTGGCGCTATCCACTCGGTGGTTTTTGGAGGCTTTGCGGCCCATGAGCTCGCGATCAGAATCGATGATGCACAGCCTAAACTCATATTGACGGCTACTTGTGGCATTGAGGTGCAACGTATCGTGCCATATTTACCTATTGTTAAAGCTGCTATTGAAGAAGCTGAGCACAAGCCAGAAGCAACAATTATTTACCAACGTCCTCAGCATCCAGATCAATTAGAAGGAAGCATTAGTTACGATTGGGATGAGTTGCGCGAAGCAGCAACTCCTGCTCCTATCACATGGGTCAAAGCAGGCGACCCTCTCTACATTCTCTACACCTCTGGCACTACTGGTAAACCCAAAGGCATCGTGCGAGACCATGGCGGGCATGCGGTCGCCTTGAAATACAGCATGGAAATGATTTATGGCATTAAGCCTGGAGAAGTCTATTGGGCGGCATCAGATGTGGGTTGGGTAGTGGGACATTCGTACATTATTTATGGACCGCTGCTGCATGGCTGTACTACGGTGATGTTTGAAGGGAAACCAATCAAAACCCCTGATCCGGGTACTTTTTGGCGAGTGATTGCAGAACATAAAGTAAATGTATTCTTCACTGCGCCTACTGCTATTCGAGCTATTCGTAAGGAAGATCCGCAAGCCAAATTCAAAGAGAAATATCCCACTCCTTCTCTCCGAGCCTTATTCCTCGCCGGAGAACGATGTGATGTTTCAACATACGAATGGGTAAAATCAGTACTAGGAGTGCCTGTAATCGACCATTGGTGGCAGACTGAGTCGGGTTGGCCTATGATCGCCAATATGACGGGTTATGGCTTTGATAAGACAAAACCAGGTTCTGCTGGTAAGGCAGTTTGTGGCTTTGATATTAGGGCCCTTTCAGGGAACGCTTCTATCCAAGGCCCTAATGAAGAAGGGGCGATTTGCATTAAACTGCCTTTGCCTCCTTCCTGTCTACCCACGCTATGGCGCAACGATGACCGCTTTGAAAAAGGCTATCTCAGTCGCTTTCCCGGTTGGTACCTCAGTGGGGATGGTGGCTATGTAGATGAGGATGGCTATATCTTTATTACAGGTCGGATAGATGATGTAATCAATGTGGCTGGACACCGGCTATCTACCTCTGAGATGGAAGAGGTCATTGCGGCCCATCCTGCGGTGGCAGAATGTGCAGTTATTGGTGTAGCGGACGAGCTGAGGGGGCAAGTCCCTGTAGGATTAGTGGTCTTGCAGGAGGGAGTCAGTCTTACTGAAGAGACCATCGCCCAGGAATTGATTCAATCTGTTCGAGAGACAGTAGGACCTGTGGCCTACTTCAAAAAAGTGTTCGTCGCAGACAGACTGCCAAAGACTCGTTCTGGAAAAATACTTCGCAAAATCATGCGCTGTATTGCGGATGGAGCGCCTTATTCGCCTCCTTCCACCATAGAAAACCCGATCGTTCTCGAAGAGATAAAAAGCTTACTAGGGAAGTAAAAGCTACTTCCCTAGCTTATTTTTCTAAATACTTTCAACGAAACTGTTAAAGACTTCCTTATGACGATCTAAATCAAGTTTGGGCGAAAGGGAAGCACGGATGATATAGTCCTTGTCCCCTTCTTTAGTAGTGCCTTGGGTCGAAGTGGCAGGAATAGTCCAATAACATCCCTTAAGCTGGCCATAACTCACGCAGTATTTACTCTCCTCAGGGATTTCGCCTATCATGAGGTTGATGAGCTTAAGGTTTAATGCTCTTTTGTAGGCTTCCTTTTCCGCTTCATTATTGCCTTTTGTAGGGAGATCCAAGGAGAAGACAGAAGGGGTAAAGCCCTCCTGAGCTAATTCCTCAGAAACAAAGTTGATCTTAGCCGCTGGCAGTTTTGCCTGAATGAAGTTTACAAACTCTCTAGTATTGACATAAGCATCTTGGATGCGCTGATTCATGGAGGGGAGCTGCTTAGCCAAGATCTCGTATTGAAAATTAGTCGCCTCATTATCACACAACGCAAGGTGTAGAGCCACCTTTTTCATCAGGGCTTCTGCTTTCTGATTGCCGATACAGTAGCCAGCCGTAACTAAACCACCGCTTGGGAATTTAGAACCACTCGCATAGGAAACAGCTCTTACCGTTGAGAGAATCTCACCCTCTCCCAAAAAGTGCACATTTGGACAAAAAGTCTGATCCAAAATAAAAACGGGCTCGTTAGCAGTAGTCCCTTCCTTCGTTTTGCGGACTTTGCCAAGCACTGCTTTTAATTCTTGCAGATCAGGTACTTCTACTCTTGGATTGGTAGGGATTTCGGCGATGATATAAGGGATCGCATCGTCCTGCGCGATTTGAGCCAACAGCTTCTCTAAGCTTTGATTCATATCATTGTCCCCATCTACAAGCCAATCCACGATTTCAACTTGTGGGATGCACGCGGCTACGCGTCTGGCCTGATCATTGGTGCCTCCATAACAATTGGTTGGTACGACGAATTTGATTCCCTTTTCAGGATGGTTCTCAATCGCATCGTGGATCAACCCCATCATGATAGCGTATTGGATTGATAATCCACTGGACCCCACCACGGTGCTGGTTTGAGTGCCATTGATATCCTGTATGGATGAAACAACCTGCTTTTTCACTGCTTCAATGGAGTCAGCTTTTTCTGGCTCATCTCCCCCCACAAAAGCCTGTAAAGCGATATGCGCATTTGCAGGCGTCATCGCAATCGTTTCGCGACGGCGAACGTGCTGAATATCAGGGATGTATTCTTCATTCTGCTCACCATTGACAAACAAAACGCCCCCCAGTGAAGCATGAGTACTTACCAAAAAGTCAATATTTGATGGAAGATCGACATCAAAGATCTGATCTGTTTGAGATAGTAAAATGGTACTGCCGGCAAATGATTTGATTTCCTCACCGGGCTCATGTTTAACTAAATCAAATTTATAGCCATAAACTTGCTTTACAGTCTCTAGGTCAAAATCCGCCGCTAAATTGCCAGAATAGAGGATCCTGCTGGCCTTAGCGGCCAATAAGTTTTTACGTAAGACGGCCATTAGCGGAATAGTCTTCGAAGAGAAGCTAATGACATTATTAGCCTTCAGATTATTGCGCTTGGCAATAGCCCATTCAAGTACGCAAGAGAGAGGATGGCCCAAGCGTACATAATCGTAGGCTGTAGGCAAATCGCTTAAGGCCTTAGATTCTGCCTTGTTTTCATTGAATAAAGCCTCAAAGGCTTCCAAGAATTCGACCTTAGCCTTGGCCTCATTATATATATCCAGACGGTGGGTCGTTAAGCGTAGCCAATCCCCAGGCATATTTTCTAGGACAGCTTTTATATAATTGATCAAACGATTGTCTTCCATAAATTCCACCTATTGATAGGTCGATAAAATTTAAAAATGATTTTTTTGTATGGCCGT
>CAZHOC010000253.1:0-7010 GCA_964534295.1 uncultured Bacteroidia bacterium
TAGTGGCAGCAATGCTTTTTCCGAAAACCAAGCGTTCCTCGAAGAGGTAATCAAAGCCCAAGGAGACAGTAGCCTGCCTATCTTACTCATTAGTAGTCATCCTACCTCTGCCAAAGAAGCCCTCGGCCATATTTTGAAAGCCCAGGGAGTAAGTGAGATTTGGTGGTTGGATCCGATTACTGCTTCGCAGAACGATCCCCTCTTGACTCAAGAGATCAATAGTGCCAGGAAGATACTCTTTAGTGGTACTGACGCAGAGGCCCTTAACTTTTTTCTTAAACAAGGAAAAAATGGTCAAAAGCTCGATCGCAGACTGCGAGATGCTTTTGTAACGCTTGCCTTTATGGGAGAGGACAGCAGATTAGCGGGAAAATGCTATCTAAAAAACCCCCAAACCCAGTATGCCTCTTATGATGGTCTTTTAAAACTAGAGGAAGGCCTACAACTCTTAAAGCATACCATACTGGTGCCCAATGTATTTTGGGACGAAGGCAGTAACGAAAACAATCTTACCGGCCTGACATACGCTATGGCAGTGGATTCTTTGACCTATGGTATATGGCTTCCCAATGAAAGTTGGGGACACTACCAAGTAGACAATGGTATCAGTCGCTTTACCGGTTACGGCACTCCCATCATGCAGCAAAAAAACACCGCTGTTGCCTTTGCGCCTCAATATGAGGGCATTGGCCGCAATATTATTGGATACCAAGAGATGAAACTAAGTATCCTGCAGGCCAACGCCATCGAAATGGGAGAGTATATGGATCCGACGCTAGAACTAGCGATGGCTCGACAAGACTGGATTTCGGTTTATCCCAACCCTTTCAAGGATCAGATAAATATCTACTTATATGGACAACAAAGTGGAGCCTTTAGCTTTCAATTGTTGGACGAAAAGGGTCGTATTCTCTTCCAAAAAGACTATCAACTCAACCCACTTGACCCTAAACTAATCATCCCAGTTCCTAAGTTGGCCCGAGGGGTCTATATCCTGCAAGTAGGCAAAAAAGGCCAGGGGATCGTAAAAAGGGTCCAACTTCTTCATTAAGGGGGTTTGACTATTTCCGCAGATTGAGTAAAAAATACTAACTGCATGCCCCATAGTCCGTAGTATTGTAAGATATAAGCAATTATGTCGTATGCCTTGCTTTCAATACTGAAAAAATGGCAGTATTTTAGCTTGGGTACATCTTTTGCGGACTATCAGGTGTTTTCAACAATTCAATGCAGCCGTTGTTACTAAGGTAGATCCCTCTATAGCACATAGCGCTGTTACAATTATATGGCAGATAAAAACCAATTTCCGAATACAGACAGAAACAAAACACCCAGACCCAATAATAACATTTACTGGATCTACGCGGTGATTTTGGCCTTTTTCCTTCTAGGAACGTTTTTCTTCAATCCAACCAGCACAGAAAGTCAGATTTCAGAGCAAGAGCTATACAGTCATGTCCGCAAAGGATATGTATCTGATATCCAAGTGATCAATGCGGTAGATTTTGAAGTTACGCTAAGTGAAAAAGGACGCGATAATGTAAAAGATCAAAAAGGCAATGAATTTTCTGAGCGTGGGCCACATTTGTTGCTCAAAGCCGCTTCTCAAGACAATGGAGCCGAGGTTCAGAAAAAGCTTAATGAGATACTAGAAAAAAAGAGACTTGAGGCTGAAAAATCTGGCCAATCTGATAAGTGGGAAGAAAACGGCATGGTTCGTATCACTACTGATACACGCGCCAATATCGGAGACATTCTCCAGATCCTGATTCCGATTGGTATTTTGGTGGCCTTATGGTTTTTCTTCATGCGCCGTGTTGGTGGAGCTGGCCCAGGTGGTCAGATTTTCAACATTGGTAAGAGCAAAGCCAGTCTTTACGATAAAGAGAACAAGGTCAATGTTACTTTTGACGATGTAGCTGGCCTGGAAGAAGCCAAAGAAGAGGTTCAAGAAGTTGTAGAATTTCTTAAAAACCCCCAGAAATTCACCAAACTAGGAGGTCATATTCCTAAAGGTGTTTTGCTAGTAGGCCCTCCCGGAACAGGTAAAACTCTTTTGGCAAAAGCCGTTGCTGGTGAAGCCAAAGTGCCTTTCTTCTCTTTGAGTGGTTCCGACTTTGTCGAGATGTTTGTAGGTGTCGGTGCAGCACGTGTGCGCGACCTTTTCAAACAAGCCAAAGAAAAAGCTCCTTGTATCATCTTTATCGATGAGATCGATGCAGTTGGTCGTAGTCGTGGTCGAATGAATGTTACCGGAGGTAATGACGAACGCGAAAACACCCTCAACCAGCTTCTAGTAGAAATGGATGGTTTTGGTAGTGATACAGGAGTAATCTTGATGGCTGCAACTAACCGTCCTGATGTATTAGATCCAGCCCTACTTCGTGCCGGTCGTTTTGACCGTCAGATTGGTGTTGATCGTCCTGATTTGGGTGGTCGTGAGCAAATTTTCAAGGTTCACCTTAAGCGTCTTACTTTGGGAGAAGATGTAAACGAGAAGAAACTCGCTTCACAAACTCCTGGCTTTGTAGGTGCAGACATCATGAATGTTTGTAATGAGGCTGCTCTGATCGCTGCCCGTAAGGTAAAAGATGCCGTCGAAATGGATGACTTCCAAGACGCCATCGACCGTGTGATCGGAGGACTAGAAAAGAAAAGTAAAATCATCTCTAAGGATGAGAAGAAGATAGTTGCCTATCACGAAGCAGGCCATGCTGTTACCGCTTGGTTCTTAAAGCATGCCTCTCCACTAGTGAAGGTATCTATTGTACCGCGCGGTCTAGCAGCCCTAGGATACGCTCAGTACCTTCCAAAAGAGCAATATCTCTATACTTATAGCCAGTTGATGGATAATCTCTGCACCACCCTTGGGGGTAGAGCTGCCGAAGATATCATCTTCAATGAGGTTTCTACGGGTGCTCAGAATGACCTTGAGCGAATTACCTCCACTGCCTATAGCATCGTTACCAGATTTGGTATGAATCCTCGCGTAGGTCAAGTTTCCTTTAAGGATGATGGTGAGTATAGCTTTGGCAAGCCTTATTCTGATGAGACGGCTAGAATCATCGATGAAGAGGTAAAGAAAATTATTGATGAAGCCTATACTCGTACCAAAGACATCTTAACTGAGCATAAAGACGACCTAGAAGCAATCGCCCAAGAATTGCTCAAGAAAGAGGTCATCTTTAAGGAAGATGTGGTACGCCTCATCGGCGAACGCCCATTCGGTGAGCCTAGCGAACATGTAGTTGACCTAGGCGTAGATGGAGAAACTGACGAAGCTGCCGAATCCAGCGAACTTAGTTCTGAAACTGAGTAATTTTAGGCAGTTTTGAGCAAGAAGATTTATTTCGCTTCTGATATGCATTTTGGTGCGCCTAGTCCAGAGCGTAGCCGTGTCAGAGAGAAGCATTTCATAAAATGGCTCCGCAGTATCAAAGACGATGCTGCGGAGCTTTACCTTTTGGGGGATATATTTGATTTCTGGTTTGAATACAAAAAGGCCGTCCCAAAAGGTTATGTGAGACTATTAGGCACCTTAGCAGAGCTGAGTGATAGTGGTGTAAAGCTGAGCATTTTTGCAGGTAATCACGACCTCTGGTACCATGATTACCTCAAAGAAGAGATTGGTGCCCAAATCTACCATAAACCCCAGAGAAGGCGCTTCTTCGGCCGAGAGTACTATCTCGCCCATGGCGATGGTTTAGGACCGGGTGATCATGGCTATAAGATCATGAAAAAGGTGATTACCGCCCCAATCTCTAAGTGGTTATTTCATCGTCTACACCCCAATGCAGGCATTGGTCTGGCGCTCTGGGTTTCGACTAAAGGTGGAGATCACAACTATGAGTCCGAGGGTCAGGAGGCTTTTTACTATGGTCAAGACGATTACCTCTATATTCATAGTTTGGAGACGCTCAAAACGGAAAAAGAGATCGATTGCTTTGTCTATGGACACAGGCATGTATGCATCCAAGATCATATGCCAGAAGGACAGGAGATGATTATTTTGGGAGATTGGATACAATATTTTTCCTACCTTGAAGTTAGCCCAGAGGGCAATAAGCTTTCTGTCTTCCCTGTATGAAATTAAGGTTCACAGCATTTATCCTCATCCACCTAGGCATGAGCTTATCGTTCTGCGAAGCACAGAACATAGAAGACTACTTTGGCCAAGCGGTTGACTCTATCACAGACTTACCTGACTGTAATGAATTTACGGTAGATGCAGAGCGCAACCTGCTTTTTGTAGATAGTGAAAAGGGGATACTATACAAATACTTTGCCCTGAACCATTATGATTCTCTGATTACAATCGGAGGTAAGGGAAATCGTTCGGAAGGATTTCTCAACCCCTCTCACCTATCGGTACAAAACCGCCAAACCCTTTATCTTTTGGATGATGCTTCCCAACGGATAGTCGTTTTATCTCCCAGTTTCAGGCTCCTAAACAGTGTTGATTTCCTATCCTTGTCGGGCTTAGACAATCAATCTGAGAGCCTCTACCCTATCAGCTTTGATGTCAGTGGTATTGGGGAGCTATTTATTCTCAATCAATGGGATAATAAGGTCTATAAACGAAATGATAGAGGGCAAACTGAGCGCAGTTTTGGAGGATTGGACTACGCTGAAGGTTCGCTTTATGATCCAGATAAAGTGCAGGTAAATGAGCAAAGCCAAGTATTTGTTAGTGAGACGAAACATCAACGGCTAAAGGTTTTTGATCTGTACGGACGCTTTCGCTTTACCATCAATACAGAAACCAGCTTCAAATGGGATGATTTTGTAGTGAGAGGCGATTTGCTCTTTTGCTGGGGAGAGAACAAACTCTATTGGCAGCAGCTTTCATCTGGCCAATATGGAGAAATCCTGGTGCCTGGTATCAATAGCCTTGCGCTTGATCGGGAAAACCTTTATTTGTTAAAGGAAAATACGGTACATTTGTACCGCTTCAATGATAAGTGACGAAGTCGGATATGCTAGACAAACTTGCACAAATAGAACTAAGGTTTGAGGAGGTACAACAAAAGATTATTGATCCTCAGATCATCAGCAATCGTAAGCTGTATAAAGAGCTAAATATTGAGTACAAGCAGTTGGATGAAATTGTCAAGAAGACTGCTGAATATCGATTAGTACTTAGCAATTTGAATGAGGCCAAAGAAATGCTCAATGAGTCTGATGAAGAGATGCGAGCCTTGGCGAAAGAAGAGCTACCCATATTACAAGAACAACAGAATACCTTAGAGGAGGAGTTAAAAATATTATTGATTCCTAAAGATCCTGAGGACAGTAAAAATGTTGTCTTGGAGATTAGTTCTGGTGCAGGCGGAGACGAAGCAGCCATTTTCACGGGTGATCTATTTAGGATGTATCAGCGCTTTTGTGAAAGCAAAGGCCTTCGCTTTGAGATCACTAGCATTCACGAGGGTACTCAAGGGGGCTATCGAGAGGCTGTAGCCACGATCTCGGGTGAAGATGCCTATGGTACCCTTAAATTCGAAGCAGGCACACATCGCGTCCAGCGAGTCCCCAAGACGGAGTCTCAGGGCCGCATTCATACGTCTGCGGCTACGGTGGCGATTATGCCGGAAGCGGAGGAGTTTGACGTTGAGATCAATGAAAATGACGTAGAGAAGGAAATCACCAACGCATCTGGACCAGGTGGACAGTCAGTAAATACCACCTATTCTGCGGTGAAACTGCATCACGTCCCTACTGGTATCCGGGTTTCTATGCAGGATCAAAAGTCTCAGTTGAAAAACCTTGAGAAGGCCTATCAAATTTTGAGAGCGCGTATTTATAAGCTCGAGATGGATAAGCGCAAAGCCGAGTCTGACGCCTTGCGTCGTTCTATGGTGGGTAGTGGCGACCGCAGTGAAAAGATCCGTACCTATAACTATCCTCAAGGTCGGGTTACAGACCATCGTATCGGCCTTACCCTTTACAACTTATCTGCCATTATGGATGGAGACCTTAATCAAATCGTGGAAGAGCTCAGAATGGCTGACAATGCAGAAAAATTGAAACAGGGATTGGAATAATTCCCTCGTATACAAGAATAAAAAAAACGTCTTACTTCTCAGTAAGACGTTTTTTTATGTTTTGTGGCTACTAATTTTTTACACTGTAATCGCTTCGAGGTAGCGAGCGTTGAGCGGCTTGTTAAGATACTTCTTAACATACTTACTGCTAGCAGCACGGTCAATGTCTTTAGGACTAATTGAACTAGAAAGCATGATGATTTTACATTTTTCTAGCACTGTTTCAGAAAACTTCTCGAAGTCCTCTAGAAACTGGAAACCATCCATAATCGGCATGTTGATATCCAAGAAAACGATCTCAGGCAAGCTGGTAGCGTCTTCTTGATTGGCTTCAAGATACTCTAAAGCTTCTTGTCCAGTTTGGAAAACTAAAATTTGGTCCGCAAAGCTGTTAGCTTCAATGATCTTCTCATTGATGATGTTATCAATTTCGTTGTCATCAACCAACATTACGCTCTTATAAGTAGCCATATCAGTCATTTCTTTTTTTGGTTTGGTTTGTTGCATAGCTCAATTTTGAAAATTCCCCTCAATTCTCAAACAATTCCCCTAAATAGCCTACATATGAAATGAGCCTTAGGATGTAAGAAAATCACACAATTCGTACCAAAAATTGCTTTGAGTACGAAAGAGCTTGGGAATCCATCAATGTCAATGTAAGGCTTTGCAACGATTTTGCGCCTATTTTCGCCTTGAGCGCATATTGTCCTGAAAAAACTTTACTCTCAGCTTAGTGAATCTTACATCCCTAAGTTTTTGGGGTAAAATGAAGCGTTCCGAGAATCGGTAAACAGGAAAAAATCAGCAGAAAAGCGCTAGAAGGGCAAATCATCATCATCTCCCATGCTAGTCACATCCATTGCTTCTGGCGGAGGAGGAGGAGGAGGCATATCAGCAGGTGCACTTCCAGCAGGAGCGCCAGCTTGTACGGGGGTGATTCTCCAGGCATCGAGGCTATTGAAGTAT
>CAZHOC010000254.1:0-7008 GCA_964534295.1 uncultured Bacteroidia bacterium
ATCGCATAACCTGTGGAAATAATGAATCCAAATTTTTCCTGTGAATGGGTTTCCAGAACTTACTGTCAAGACGTTAAAAAGAGCTTGCATTCGCTTATTGGTTTATGAGAATACCAGTCATTTAAGGACGCGATGAGGCGGCGTACTTCAAGGAACTTTCTTGGGCTCCTTTTTTTGTTGTTGCCAGACAAACAGGCTGAGCGCTACAGCTTCAGCGCTTACTCAAAAAAAAAAGAAGAAACGGCGATTACATTTTCTTTAAAGCCTGGATCTTGTGATGATCATGGCTGTCCTGTCCAACATCCAGAACGCTGCCAGTTACTTTTAAAGAATAACAAAGGCAATTAACATAGCAGAGATGGGTCCTAAGGGGCGCATTGCAGCGAATGCAAGTTTGGTTGATGGAGGTTATGCTCAAAACCCCGGCTACTAAAACAAAACTTACTATTAAAAAACATTGAAAATAGAATATTCAGGAGGATTCCCTTCCTTTTGGATATTCTACTTTCCCGCAAGGGATAGTAGTTGGTTATGTGTTCTTTACTACGCTTTTTGCGCGTGCTGTCATTTGATAGTACGCGCATCTAGCTTTATAAACAGATTGGATAATTGGTTATTGGGGAGTATTTTTCATTATGGCTACTACTACTAAGCGCATAGATTACCTTTTATTGGGATCTAGCTGGCTAGTCTTATTGGTGTTTTTGGGCATACTATTTATCCCAGACAATAGCACACCCATGCTAAAGCTCCATCCCGACTATCCTCCGATGACCCAATCTGTTCATCAGATTACCCAAGACAGTACTGTTTATACCTTCGCCATCGCTTTGGCATTTTCGATTATTGCCATAATGGGCGTACTAAGCTTAATGGGCAATCGGAAGCATGGGCAATGGGGCAAGATAAGTTATTGGCTGATCGGAGGATTATTGATATATGCGTTCGCCTGGGGCGTAATGCTATGGAAACACTACCAATATCAATCAACTGGAGAATATAGCTTCTTTGGAGGCTTCCCGACCCCTACGGCTTGGATGATCTATGCCATTTGGTTTTTGCCTATCCTACCCATGGCTGCCTATTTTATTCTCTTCAAGTCTTGGATCTGGCGAGATGCGGATGAATCGCGTTTTCAAGAATTAGTGCAACAAGCCAAAGACGCTGATCATGGATAGAGATACGATCATTATCCTTTCTGTGGGGATTTACCTTTTGGTATGCATACTGGTGGGGATATGGGCGCTGAGACGAACAAATTCCTCACATGACTTTTTCATGGCGGGGCGCAACCTCGGTGTCATGTTGACGGCCTTTGCGGTCTTTTCTAGTACCCTGAGTGGCTTTGGCTTTGTTGGGGGACCTGGTCTGGTATATAGGATGGGAATGAGTTCGGTTTGGATGGTAGTGGTTGCGGGGATGGGATATCTGGTTTCTTATTCGCTACTCGCGAAACGCATCCGCATACTCGGTGAGCTGAGAGATTCCGTTTCCCTGCCTGATGTAGCAGCTGTCCGCTATAAAAGCAATGGTGTACGCATTTGGGTGGCAATCGCGATTTTATTAGGCGTCCTCGGCTATCTTGCCACTCAGATCAAAGCCATGGCGGTGGTCTTGCAAAATATCCTTGATAAGCCTCCGTTTTGGTCTGGAGTAAGCCTGGAATGGTGCGTTTTTATTTCCTGCGCTGTATTGGTATTCTATACTGTTACGGGTGGGATTATCGCTTCTGTATATACCGATCTCATCCAAGGTGCGGTGATGGTGATTGCCGCAGCTCTGATCTTCATTACCGTTGTACTCACCTTTGAAGGAGGTTTAGGAGAGATGAATCAATACTTAATTGAAGACGATGCGGAGGCAATAGGCCCTTGGGGAACGCTTGGCATGATCGGATGCTTATCCTGGTTTTTTGTTTTTGGCCTTGGGAGTGCAGGACAACCTCACGTGATCACCAAGTTGATGATGAACAAAAAGGTGGGAGATGCCCGCTCTATCCTGCCGGTTACCTTCATGGGATATATGTTTTCAGCTTTACTGTGGATTGGTATTGGCCTAGCGATGCGTGCCCTTGTGGTTAGCGGACAGCATGCACCATTGACAGATGCCGACGCCGCTGCGCCTGCCTTTTTGCAGACCTATGCGCATCCTTTATTGGCGGGAGTGGTGTTTGCTGGTTTGTTTGCCGCTATTATGTCTACAGCTGATGGTTTTCTCAATATCGGTACTGCGGCAGTGGTCCACGATCTTCCCAGAGCCTTTGGTTGGAAAGTAGGTAATGAACTCAATGCAGCACGGATTACGACAGTCGTTATTTCGCTATTAGCAGCCTTAATCGCATTATATAGCGGCGATTTAGTGGCAATTCTAGGCGCTTTTGGCTGGGGGACCTTTGCCGCCGCACTAGTGCCAGTTGTTGCCATTGGGCTCAACTGGAAGCGAGCAACCCCAACGGCCGCGATTGTCGCCATTATTAGCAGTCTGGTGATCAATTTTGGGTTGAAAACCTTCGGCATAGCCATACCCTTTAATATCGATCCTGGCGCCATCGCCTTAGCCTTTTCTTTGTGTGCCTTCGTAACTATTTCGGTTTTGAGCAAACCCACCCCAATTGATCCTGATGTAGAAGAGGTTATGGGCATGTAAACATTTGGCATTGTAATTGAACCTTTCGCATCGCTGGGTTTATCTCAATACGCAGCCTTTTGGTTGCACCACCTGAGTAGGGGTAGTATCTTTGCCTTATGGCAGACTTTCCTACTCCATTTTCAGAAAGCTTTTTGCGACGACGTTCGCGATCAGCACTTTGGGCTACGGTTCCTAGTATGGGCCTATCCCTCTTTTTTCTGGGGATGTTTGGGACGTTCTTTCTATTTGCCGGACGATTTACACAGGAGCTAGAAGCTTCGGTACAAATGAAGGCCATTTTGCATGATGGTATGGTGGAGGCACAGCGAGTCAATTTTGAAGCATGGCTCAAAACCAAACCGTATATCAGAGCTTTCCATTTTGTTTCGAGTGATTCTGCTGCCAACCTATTGCTGGAACGCACGGGCGAAGATGTACGTGAAATGTTAGATGGGTTCAATCCATTACCAGACGCGTACAATTTGCAATTAGAACCTAAATATCTGGTGGAGGATTCTCTGCCAGCAATTCGACAAGAGTTAAGGACCTATTTATTGGTCTCTGAAGTTGACTTTCCGATGGAGATGATTCAACGCTTGAGGAGAAATTTGGGGGTTATCTCAGCTTTGCTAGTGGTAGTTGGATGTATGTTTCTAGGGATTGCTCTGTATTTGATATTCAATACGATAAGACTATCAATATTTGCCAAACGCCTGAGCATTCGCAGTATGCAACTAATTGGAGCAACTGCTGGATTTATACGCAGGCCCTTTTTATGGAATGGGGTGTTGCAAGGTAGTATGGCAGGTTCACTCGCTACAGTATTACTGTTTCTTTCAAGCGTGGGAATAGAGCAATATGTAGCCTCAATGGGGGTGCAATTATCTGTGGTAGCCCGTCCGGACTTTATTGGATTATTATCAGGAATTGTGTTACTTGGCGCCGTCCTGGGGTGGGCTGGAAGTTATCTGGCAGTCAACCGTTACCTTGGCCGAAACCTGGATCAATTGATGTAAATCATGGCAAAATCTTCAAAGTCTAAAGCACGTCGTTCTACTTCTGCAAGGAAGGCAGCTCCCGCAAAGAAAAAAGTGGCAGCTAAAGCGCCTAGTTCTTCTGCTAGCAGAGCGCGTAAAGATCAAACTCCTGCGGTTCTCCCGTTTGGACGTATGAATTATATATTACTCGTCGTTGGTATCGCCATTATCGGTTTTGGCTTTTTATTGATGTCAATGGACGACTTTATTGATGCGACTCAATTTTCTGTTTCACTTTATATAGCTCCCTTTGTAGTTGTAGCGGGTTTCGTAGAGATCATTTATGCAATCATGTATAAAGCTCCGCAACAAGACGAAGCCCCCGTTCCGGCTGACTCATAATGGATATTCTTAATGCGATCATCCTTGGTATCATCCAAGGTCTAACCGAATTCTTGCCCGTAAGTAGTAGTGGACACATCGAATTAGGCAAAGCCATCCTCGGCAGTGTTCAAGAAACTGGTATCGACTTTTCAATCTTAGTCCACGTAGCTACCGCTCTCTCTACAGTAATTGTATTTCGTAAAGTAATTGGCCAACTCATCTCGGAGATCTTTGCCGGAAAAGCAGAGGCACTTCGTTATGCTGCCATGCTAATCGTTTCGGCTGTGCCTGTCGCTTTGGTAGGTCTTGGTTTTAAAGACCAAATTGAAGTCCTATTTGAAGGCAAGATTTTGTTGGTAGGTTGCATGCTATTGATTACTGCATTGTTGCTTTATCTCACGATCAGAGTCAAGAAGCATGACAAGACTATCAGCTTCAAAGAAGCGATTATGATGGGAGTAGCGCAGACCGTGGCGATTCTGCCCGGGATTTCGCGTTCTGGTGCAACCATCGCTACTGCACTTCTCATGCGTGTTGACAAAGAGGAAGCCGCTCGCTTCTCCTTCCTGATGGTATTAATCCCGATTTTTGGCCAAGCATTCCTAGATGGACTTGATTTTGCAAAAGGCGAAGCTGCCTGGGAACTTGATACGGGAATTGCGATTGCTGGATTTTTAGCAGCATTTCTCTCTGGTCTTTTTGCTTGTACTGCAATGCTAAGGATCGTAAAAAAAGGTAAGCTGTTTTACTTCAGTATCTATTGTGCGATCGTAGGGATCATTGCGATTGCAACAGCCTTAATGTAAGCGTTCGGCCGGGCCGAACGTCTAACTCATTCACGCATAAATATTGTCAGTTGGGGAAGCGCTAGGATCGCTTCTCCAATATCATTTATAAATTAGGTATAGTCTTAAAGACTGCTCCACTCTTGTTATGCATGTTATCGCTTTTTCTACCTCCACCTTGGGAGCGTAGACCTTCTTGCTTAGTCAATAAGAATGATGGATAAAGCGATTTCTTCTTTACCTAATAAACGTACGATCGTTCCCGCACTCAAATCCCTTCAGTGGGAATGCGGACATTGCGGACACGGCAATTGGAAGGAAGCTACCACTTGTAAAAAGTGTGGTGCTGAACTACCCGTTGTTCGATTTTTTCGTGCGAATACTACCCAAATAACGCTAGGCGAGCCCATTCGCTTGAGCTGGGATGTCGATGATGCGGTCAAAGTGCAGGTGCTTCCAGACGAGGAAATTGCCACACCTGCCGGTGAAATGGATGTCTATCCTCGTGAGACTACTACCTATCGCCTAATCGCAGAGAATAAAACGGGTCGGATCGAGAAGACTTTGACGCTTGAGCTTGACGCTCCTAAAATTCTTGATTTCGCTGCCACCGAGAATGTAATCCAAGTCGACTATCCATGTATTTTTCATTGGGAAGTCGAAAATGGAGCTGAGCTAACGATTGATCGTGGAGTTGGCAATGTAAGCGGGCGCAGCTTTGCCGAAATTCTCCTAGAAGAACCGGGAGTTTATACGCTCACCGCAAAAAACGCTAGCGGCCAAGATCAAGCTCAAATTGAGCTGTCCTTGCCATTACCTGAAATTGGGGTGTTTTATGCTGGCAGCGAAGTGATCCGCCTCGGACAAGCTAGTTGGTTGCATTGGGAAGTTAACAATGCAACAGAGATCAGTCTGACCCCAGATATTGGCAATGTGACTGGTCAAACTAAGCTAGAGCTTTATCCAGACCGAACTACAGAATACACATTAAGAGCAAGTAATTATAGTGGAGTGGTAGAGGCCAAAGTGCAATTGACCCTACCGCCTCCTGTTATTCGTGAATTTTCAGCTTCTAGTCCCATTTCAACTGAAGGTGAACCCGTTACGATCAGTTGGAATGTAGAAAATGCTTATCGGATCGAGATTGTCCCAGATGTAGGAGAAATCGAACCAGAGGGGAGCTGTAAGATCAAGCCTTATAAGGCTTATACAGAATTGCGACTTCGCGCTATTGGGCATTCTGGCACGAGTGAGCGAGAAATCATGATCACGCTCTTCCCTTTGCCCTTAGAAGAAGCAATGATAAGTGGACCTACCGATACATTCATCCACATGGAAAAGCAAGACGAACAAATTGAACATGTAAATCCAGAGGCTGCTATTCGTAGTCTCGAAAAAAATCTGACGCTTGAAAATGATTTCCTCGTTGAGGAACTCGAAATCCAAAGAGCCTTAGAAATGGACCTGACTGACGAAATGTTGGCTATGCAAAGGCCAAGTATAAGAAGGGAGCTTAAGGCCCTCTTCAAAAAAGTAAAAGAAAAACTCAACAAACGTTAACCACACTAATCGACATAAAAGCATGGAAGGATACTCGAATTATGATCGCTACGAGTATGAGGAGACACCACAAAGAATGGGGCCCGTAAAAAGGTTCTTTTTTGCCTGTGCGGGGGCTTATGTAAAGATCCTGGACGCTTGTCCCTCAGAGCATACCAAATATGTTGGTATCGGCGCGACGATATTTTTGACGGCTTGTTTGGCCGTTATTTCAGGCACCTTTGCCATCAATACCTTGGTGGATAATTTTTTCATCTCGGGTATGTTCGGGATCCTTTGGGGGGCCTTAATCTTTAACCTCGACCGTTACATCGTCTCTAGTATCCGTAAGGAGGGACGTGTATGGCACGAATTCGGATTGGCCTTGCCAAGGATGATACTAGCAGTATTGATTTCTTTGGTAATCACTAAGCCAATTGAGGTAGAATTATTCCGTAACCAAATTGATTCTGAACTCTACACTTATACCAGCGAACTTCAAAAAGAAGCAGAGTTTAAGCTTGATCAAAAACTTGGAATCGATTCGCTCAGAACTCGTCTTAGTAGAGTTGATAGCCTAAGAATAGAGTACAAGAAGCTTAGAGATAGCAAGCCAAAGTCTTATGATTTTGATGAGGTTTCGGCAGAATATCGTCAGGCCAAAATCGCTTATGATTCTATCGTCTCTGTGTATA
>CAZHOC010000255.1:0-6995 GCA_964534295.1 uncultured Bacteroidia bacterium
CCCATAGCCCTAAATCGTAGCCTTTTAGCCGATATTGTCAGCTATCAAAGCCTACTTTCTCGCCATCTTCACAGTCGCAAGTTTGACTTTCAATATCAGGATACGACTTACTATGATGGAGAGGTGGTGTATTTGATTGGGGTAAGTGGACGTGCAGAGGGTCTAAGCATGGAGGCGCAACTCTACATCCAAGCTTCTAATTTGGCGATCATCAAAGTGGACCATCGCTACTTTAGTCAAAAAAGGGATGATAGTTGGCTTTACCAGCGGGAGGATCATTTTGTCGCTGATTATCAGTTGTATCAGGGGAAATACTACCTCAATTATATCTTGAATGAGGGAGAGTTTCGCGAACAGCAATTGGACAGTCTTGGGCGGACCACTTATAGCGAAGATCACTATCACCATGTAGAGATGATGACGCAAACTGTGAGGCTTAAGGATTTTGCGCTTTTTAGAGGCAAGGAACCTAGTGAAGCGGAAATGGCGCGGGTTCCTTATGAGGAAAGTTTTTGGAAGCAGTATAGTGTGTTGGCTGCTACTCCGCTCGAAAATCGTATCGAATCAGACCTCGATAGCCGTATGCCCTTAGCCCAACAGTTTTTCGGGCAAAAATTACCGGCAGCCACCCAAGATCGACTGGCAAAAAATCATTTTGATAGCTGGTTAGCGAATCAGGAAGGGAGGATTGTGATTGTTGGTGTTTGGAACAGCCAGTTTACGCCAAGTGTCAAACAATTATGGCGAGCGAGAAAGCTTATGAAGGAATTTCAGGATACCCCCTTTTCACTCCTACTGATCTCCACAGACACCAATGAAGCTGATTGGCAGGAAGCTATCCGTAAAAAGCGTCTTTATGGCCTAGATCATCTACGAGTTGGCAGTGGTGTTCGAGCCCCTCTATGTCGAGATTTAGGCGCCAAAGCAGAGCCTTATTTTGTTTTGTATAGCCCCTCCGGGGAACGCTTATTCGGAGCAAACAGCTTGCCTACTGCCGAGCAGATCGAAGAGTTATTGTCCAGCTTTTAAGGGCGATAGAGGGCTACGAGCTCAATGTTTTTGCCATCGATATGTAGTTCCGAGCCTCGGATCTGCTGGAACTGCGCATGATTATATAATTCGCCCGTAGCACAATAGCTATAGTTGAGAAAATGTCCTCTATTGACCAAGCTATCTATCACAATAAAATTCGCAGAGCGTAAATTTTGGACACTGCCTCCTTGTTTGAGCGCAAAGGATTTTACGTGAATTTTGGCCCCCATCTGATTAAAAATCAGGCCTTCATTGCGAATTTGATTGACAATTATCTCTCCTTGATTGTCAAGTTTCCCGTCTTTTTGGAGAATGATATCATTTTGATCGGAATAAAGACTAGCTCCCATGGCTACTTCCAGCAAGCCATTGACCTTTACATTATAACCTGTCAAATAGGCCATGTCTTGGATTACAACACGTGTATCTGCTTCGATTGTAGTCCCTGGATATTCGGGCTCCCAATTGGCTGGGTTTTCATAGAAGTTATCTTCGACAGCAGAAAAGAAAAAATGCTGTGTCGCCTCGCTATGGCGCATTTGTTCAATTTGCTCATAGCCCAAAACCCCTACCACAGCACTCAGTAAAATTCCTCTCGCCAATAGTCGAAGATTGTGAAGACTCTGCTTAGTAGAGTTATTTAATGTAAAGCGATTTTTCATATGCAAGTTGATCTGAGAGCTTAACCCAAATATTTCAACAACAAATAAATACGATATTTCGCAATAAATAAACTCTTTAGATCATCAATACTTACACATTAAAAAAGAGGTCGATGTAATGTTCAGGGCAATAAAATTACCATTGGGGAATGGATATTTGCAGGAAATTAGCCAGTTTTGTGACAAATAATCTTCATGATGACAGTCACTCCCAAAGTAACTCGTGCCTTGATCATAGATGATGACGAAATCAACAACTTCATCTGTATCAAAAATATCCGCGATGCGAATTTTGCAGAGCACGCTAGTTTTTGCCTACGTGGGCAAGAAGCCTTGGATTTACTCCGCGAAGCGAGTGAAAAACAGGAAGACGTGCCTGACGTAATTTTCCTAGACATCAACATGCCCTTGATGAATGCTTGGGAGTTTTTGGAGGAGTACAAAAAGCTACTGCCTAGTTTAGGTAAAGATGTAAGTCTATTTATTTTGTCTTCCTCAGTATATCGTAAAGATGTAGATAAGTCCACTACCTACGATGTAGTAAAAGACTACTTGGTCAAGCCACTCAGCAAATCCAAGCTTGAGAAGTTAATGGAGCAATATTTCTAAAACGAGATATATAATAAAAAGAAAGTCCAGTCAGCAATTGACTGGACTTTCTTTTTATAAGCTTATATGGTTACAGCTTCAGCAATTTAAATAGCTGTGGTTCTGCATCCCCTATTTTCATTTCCAGAATGTAGAGACCCGTAGCGAGATTACGTCCACTTAAGTCCCAACGATAGATTCCCTCACTGACAAACTCTCCAGAAGCGATTGTTTTGCCACTCATATCAAATAGTCTGACCTGATAATTGACACCATCATCGCCCGGGAAAAGATCTAGAAAATCAACAAAAGGGTTAGGGGCTACCGGTCCAATTTGAGAAGGGCCCGCCTCCTCCCAAAGGATCGTAACGATATCGGAAGTAGCATAATCCCCTTCTGCGGTTTTGAGATATAGTCTATATCGGTTTTCCCCAACAATAGGGTTAGGATCAAATTCTTCATAGGATGAAGAAGAATTAGCTTGTACCGTAGCAAGTAATTCTACCGTACCATCAGGCAGCAACTTTTCGAGCTCAAAGCTTTCCCAATCATTAGTACCACCAATCGTCCAGAAGAGGCGGTTACGATCCTCAAGCGCTTCACCTTGGAAGTCTAGATCATTACCACTTAAACTGATTGGGTTAGCAGGATTGCCAAGGCCAAAGCCACCGAATTGACCATCATATTCTACGGAAAGGGTATATCCTGTATTGCTCAAAGGCTCAAGCGTAGGAGTCTTTCTTTCGATCTCTCCGTCAGGATTATTGTTGCTAGGCGTTACACGGCTAATGGGTCCTGGACTACGAAACAGCTCGATATCGTCCAAAAAGGTCTTTCCTGTAGCATTTTCCCAACCAGCAATTTCATCATTGCTGTAATACATCGTAATCCGGTAAGGAGCGTTGTCCGAAGGATTCTCGGCAGAGATTAGCAAAGTCTTTTCAAAAAAGTCGTTTGCATCGGAACGCTCATCCCAAAAGTCAACTGCTCCAGTTCCGGCTCTATCAATTTCAACCGAAATACAACCAAAATCGTGCGCACTGAGATTTTCTATTTTGGCGAGAATTTCTTCGTTCCCACGGTAGAAATAAATCGTTTGATTTGGTCCAAGTGGATGAAGGTCTTTCGCACCTTCGGCACTGGCAACTTTGTTAAACTGGGATAAACCATCTGAAATCGTAAGCGAAAAGTCTCGATTATCCCCTAATGATACAATCCCGCCTAAGGGAAGGGTAGCATTAATCTTCAGGTTTTCGATCCCTTCAACCAAACCATCGTTTATGATGCGGAGGCTCACGTACTGAGTATCAGTAACCCCTGCTGGCAGGATATTGATATTGGACGGTAGTATCTCATAATCAGCGGCATCCACACTAGAGCTAGGATCGACCTCCAATATTACTGGTGCTGGAGAAGCCGGAGGACTATTGAGGATCAAGGCTAGCTGGACTTCTTTGAAGCCATTACAATCATCTATTCTGCCACTAGTAGACCCCTCTTTGATAAAGGCTTGACTGGGTAATAGATTGACAGTTGGCAGCTCTAAAGATGAAGTGGTGAAAAAACCTCTACCGTGAGTGGCTGCTAGAATTGTTTGATCACCACGTATATGTAGCATACTGACTCTGGTGTTGGGCATGCCATTGCTCGATGGTACCCACTGCACATTAGCGTCATTTAGAGATTCTGTAACCCAAACGCCCAGCTCTGTCCCAAGCAAAGCTTGGTTGGGATCATTGGGATTGAATAGCGCCCAGCGGACTGGCATATCCGGAAGGTCTCCTTCACGATTAAACCAAGAATTTCCGCCATCAAAGGTTTCCCATACACTCACAATGCCAAAGTTACTAGCTGTTACCAATAAGTGATTGTCATTGTTGCCCTCAATTGCGATACAAGAAATACTCCCTCCAGGACCTCCACTTGGATTGAGGCGAGTCGCAGTGGGATTAGCGGTATGAGCATTATCTAAACGGATTATGCGGCCGTTACTAAGGCCCACAAAAACTCGATTTTCGGCATTAGGGGAAACTTGCAGGTGCCGGATCGTTCCACCACCAAAACTGGCTACTGTAATCGTATCCAAATTACGTCCTGCATCTACATTTGCAATACGCAGGTAATCCCCTCCTTTATAAGCGGCATAAAGAGTATTTGTCTCACTATCATAATCAGAAGGATTGATAAATGAACCCTTTTGAAAACCTAAGCCCATGCCTACAGAATTCTGCCATGAATTCGTAGTAAGTCGGTAGCGTTGGTATGTAGTAGCAGTAATTTGAATATTTGGCTCATCGTCATCAATATGGGTGAAACCACCATCCCCTCCCCAGGCTCTTACAGTAGCATTAATACCAGCCTGAGTAAACTGTTGGGTGCCATTGTCCTGGGTACCACCAATAAAATAATCAACTCCTGCTCCAGGGTGAATGGAACCCGAGTAGAATTGAGTAACATTATAACCAGTGTTTTTTTCTACAATGGTATTACCCCCATTATTGGAGCGCCAAACACCACCATCATTACCAAAGTACATGATCGAGGAGTTCCCAGGCGCATAGATTATTTCATGCTGGTCAGCATGCACGTAGGGGAGTCCAGAGCCACCAAACCATTGGGTCATTTGGGTCCAACTTTGTCCGCCATTACTAGAACGCAATAAGTCCACCCCTCCAATCCATACGACATTTTCATTATTTGGATCGACTGCACATATCAGGTCAAACCAAGCTTGATTTCTAGTAAAACTAGCCATCCCTACTGCAGGAGGGTTATCAACCGCAGTCCAAGAATCGCCGGCGTTATTAGTTCGATAGATGCCACGACAGCTTCCATTTCTAAATGGAAAGTCTGATGTATTTGCCCTTGTATCATGCAAAAGGCAGTACAGCACATTAGGATTTGAAGGAGCAACTGCTACTTCAGTCCGGCCAATACTGTTTGTTGGCAAACCGGTAGTTTTTCTTTCCCAAGTATCACCACCATTAACAGATTTAAAAATTCCGTTCCCTCCCTGCAGCGTACAGTACATATCGCCATTGGAAGCGATTTCTAAATCGCCTGCGTTATTACTTCCACCCCCAAACAATCCACTACCTAATATTCTTGTCCAAGAATTACCTCCATCTAATGATCTTTGTAGGCCTCCGTTTTGGGTAGCAGCAAAGACAACTCCATTTGCGTCAATGGCTAAATCCTTTACATAATAGAAAAAGGCATTGTTATTAGTACTGGCTAATTGAGCCCAAGTATTTCCACCATCAGTCGATTTCCAGATTCCAAGGCCTCTCATGGCATCCCCGTTAAACCAACCTTCCCCCGTACCGAAGTAAATATTATTAGGGTTAGCAGGATCTTGGGCAATTGCCGATACCGCAAGATTCTCAAAAAGATCATCTATTGCTTGCCATTGCGGATCAGCTGCCGCAATATTGGTTGACTTATACAAGCCACCAGAGACTCCACCGGCCCATAAGGTATTGCCACGTGGGTCATTAGCATCAATCAGTATCGCTCTTGTTCTACCACCTACATTGTTAGGACCTCTTTCGTCCCACTCTAAACCCGTGATGCTTGACCTAGTAGAACTGCTATTTAGACTTATGCGTCTTTTTGCTTCTTCCCAAGCGGGTAAGAGCCGCTCGCGCGGAACGGTATTCGTATTTGGATCTTTGGTAAGCTCAAACTCCATTTGCATCGCAAGATCGATACGGTCCTGCTTAGGGAGCTTACCAGGAATCGGCTCAGGTGGCTTTACCTCCTCCGATGAGCTTAATTGAAAAGTTAGGAAGGAGCCAAAGATTACCAAAACCCCTAAAAAAGTAATCGCATTTCTCATATTGATGTTAATGATATAGGATGTATTCGGGAGTATACGCTTATTAATATGTATCAAAAGGCCAGAAACCAGACCTTTGTTCAAATAAAATTCATATTCGAACTATCCAGACTTAAAAAAACGAAAAAACGCCTGCACTCTAATGCAGGCGTTTTTTCAATTCCTTTTCAACTATTCTTTCAATACCTTCAGGTACTGAGTAGACTCTCGTGTTTCCACTTGTAGAAGATAAAGGCCAGCAGCAAGATTAGAGATATCAAGCTCCTGAGCTGATTTTCCATTAATGGCAGTTCTTTGAAGCACTTTACCATTTAGATCAACAATCTTAAGCACTACCTCTGAGTTCGCCAAAGAGTTTAGCTTCACAGTAAATAATCCGTTAGTTGGGTTTGGATATAACTCAACGGGGCGTACCTCAAGGTCATTATCGACACTTACTGTAGACATAGTAACTTCTCTTACCAAGGTGTCACTGCCACAATCGTTTGTAGTGATCAAGGTAATTGTATAATTCGCATTGCTAGCATAGATATGCTCAGGGTTTTGCTCATTACTAGTAGTACCGTCTCCAAAATCCCAGAAATAGGAGTTAGCATTGGTAGAATTATCAGTAAAGAATCCTGTAACACCGACAGTACTGAAATTGAAGTCAGACTGCGGGAGTGGAGCAACTGTTAAGGCATAAACGACGGAATCAGAAACACTACCGTCAGAATCAGTGAGCTTTACAGTCTTACTTCCTGGATTCTGATAAGTAACCATATGTGGTCCAATACCTGTTGCAGAGGAAGGAGTAGCATCGCTGCCAAAGTCCCAGCTGTAACTACTAAGGTTATCTCCACTTGAGTTATCCTCAAACATGACACTACTACCCT
>CAZHOC010000256.1:0-6968 GCA_964534295.1 uncultured Bacteroidia bacterium
TGTCATTCGAGGCAATTCGCCTCAGGGAGTGTTGTGGCGGCTCGAGGGGATCAATATTCCCAATCCTAACCACTTTTCTATTCCTGGTACCGGGGGTGGTCCGGTAACCATCCTTAATAATAAGTTTCTCAGCAACTCAGATTTCTATACCGGCGCCTTCCCCGCAGAGTACGCTAATGGCCTAGCTGGTACTTTTGACCTACAAATGCGCAATGGTAATAATGAGCAGCATGAGTTTAGTGGGCAGTTAGGTTTTCTCGGCACAGAGTTTACGGCTGAAGGACCTATCAATAAAGAAAAAGGCTCCTCATATCTAGCAATGTACCGTTATTCAACCCTACAGCTATTTCAGTTTCTGGGTATTAATGTCGGTACTGACGCAATCCCTCAATATCAAGATGGCGCTTTCCGCCTTCATCTCCCACAAAAAAATGGTGCCCAGCTCAATATCTGGGGCATTGGCGGTCTGAGTGATATTGATATTATTTTGAGCGAGCAAGTGGCACCTGATACTTCAGCTCAGTTGTTTGGAGACGAAGACCGCGACCAATACTTCGGCACTAATATGGGCGTAGTGGCAGCCAACTATCGCTACCCGATCAATCAAAGCACCTTATTTGAAGCAAGCGTAGGTGTTTCTGGTGCTAGAATTGACGCTAATCATGATCAGATTTTTCGCCAAGTGCAAAATGGACTCTATGTGATAGATTCCTTGCCACCAATCTTGGATTACACCTTTCAAGAGGTCAAATATCACGGCTATCTCAACTACAAAAAGAAGCTAGGTCTCAGTCATACCCTGCAAGCAGGGATCAATTTTGACTGGTATCAAATGCGTTATATCGACAGTGCAAGAGCGGTGATTCCTCAGCCGGGTAGCCCTTCTTTACTGGACAATTGGCAAGTACGTTGGGACGCTGATCAAGGGGCCGCGCTGGTTCAACCCTTTGTGCAGTATAAGTACAATTTTCAAGACCGCTTTTTCTTGACGGCGGGGATTACAAGTCTGTATTGGAGTCTCAACGAAAATAGTTTTTCGCCCATCGAGCCTCGGCTGGGGCTTTCTTATAAAGTAAAACAAGGCCAACGGCTGGGTCTAGGTCTAGGGCTCCACTCTCAGATTCAGTCTCCCTATCTCTATTTTTATGGCCTAGAACGCGAAGGCAATGATCCCTTGGAGCATAACATTGATCTAGGCCTCTCTAAGAGCGTGCACGCAGTCTTGAGTTATGATTTGACCTTTGCGCAGAATATGCGCCTTAAATTGGAGACCTATTATCAGTATCTCTACGATATCCCAGTAGAGGTAGAGAGCAGTCCTTTCTCTTTGGTCAATGCGGGTTCAGGCTTTTCTCGTTTCTTTCCGGACACTCTCACAAATGCTGGTACTGGCCGCAATTATGGTTTAGAGATTACCCTAGAGAAGTTCTTTAGTGAGGGCTATTATTTCTTGATGACGACCTCTCTCTTTGATGCCCAATATCAAGGCAGTGATGAGGTATGGCGCAATGCGACTTTCAATGGGAGAATTGCCTTCAATGCCCTATTTGCCAAGGAGTTTACTTTCAAGAACAACTCCGCTCTACAGTTAGGAGGCAAGACTACTTATACAGGTGGTCGCTGGTACGGGCCTGTGGATGAAGCGGCTTCGCAAGCCGCCTTGGAATTGATCTATCAGGACGCGGGCTTCAACACCTTACAGTTTAGACCCTACTTCAGAGTCGATGGCAAAATTCTCTACCGCTGGAATAGACCTAAGGTTACCCATGAAATTGCCGTAGATTTTGTCAATGTGTTTAACCGACAAAACATTTTGACCTTGACCTACGTGCCTGAGCACCCAAGTGGCAATCCGATACGTGAGGAATACCAGCTAGGCTTTTTGCCCTTGTTTTATTATAAGATTGATTTCTAAAGCTTCTCCCGCCACTCAGCCATCAGCTCATTGACGCGCTCCGCTGCACCTTTCTTGTCGAAGAAGTTGTAGTCCTGGCGCATCTCCACCATATGCATTGCATAGCTGTTCGCTTTGGCATAATCTCCCATTTGAGCGTAGACCTTGGCACGGGTCCAATAGAGATGACCGAGGATATAGTGCTTAGGGTAAAATTGAGCGTTCCACGGAGTGGCTTTCGCAGAAAGTTCTTCACTGAGGCTAAGCCATTCTAGCGCTAAAGGCAGGTTTTGGCCCTGTTCACAAAGGTATTCGGCACCTTGGAGGTAGACCACCCAGCGAGTCGTGCTATCGCGTTTTGCCGCTTCGCGCAACACTTGTTCTTGGAATTGAGCTTGGTAATCAATGGTAAAATTGATTGGCAAAACGATATTTTCCCAAGCTAAACGCAATTGCCCTTCGGCTTCGCCAAGTTTGTGAAGACTGTAAGTCAACTGTTCCTGGAAGCCTGCTTGCTGAGGGCTCACTGCTATCCGCAAGGCATCATCGGACTCGTCATACCTAAAGGCTCCCCATTGCTTGGCTTTAAGGCTAAAAATCACTGTCCATGGACCTTCCTCCTGAGCCATAATGAAAAGCGCATATTCACCAGCAGCAAGGCTATCTTTCCCAAAATAAAGGGTATGACTGGTTTTAAAGCGGGTGGCCTCATTGGCTCCAGCGCGCCAGACACTTTGGTAGGGGATCAACTCTCCGAGAACGCTTCTACCGTTCACCGAAGGTGCACCATAAAAGACGCTCAACTCAGTATAGGCAATCCTCAAGCTCGTACTTCGGTCAGGGCTAACACGAGGCACAAGATTGATCGCGTATTGGGCGATTGAAAAGAGGGGAAAGAGGCAACTTATCGCAAGGAGAAAGACAATGCGGATCATGGTTCTACTGGTTCGGAAAAGGATTTCAGAAAGTCTAAGCTCTGAATATAATCACTTCCCAAGCCAAATAATACCGACCAAAAGCTAATAGCAATTGTCATATAGAGCATGATCTTGAGGGGGCGTTCTTGAAAAGAGACTGCCACCCCAATCGCCAACATGGGTGAAAGCACAATAGAAAGAAAACTAATTCCGGGCAGACCGAATTTGGACCAAAAGCGCACAATTTTGCGACGACGAGAAAAACTCATCGGTTTTTGCCGCTTCCATACTCTACGAAACCAATTGTTGAGGACTACACCAAAATAGGTATAAAACCAGGAACTCACCCAAGCGCCACCGCCAACAACGCCGACAATCTCCCAAAAGGAGTATCCTGTAAAAACAGCGGTAATCAGGCCGATCAAAAATTTAACCGCGGAAAGGCCGAAAAGAGAAAAATACTGAGCAAAATCAGTCCATTGCAAGTCTGCCAATACCATTTAGGTCAGTTAGATAATATCGTATTTGAGTATAAAGTAGTTAGTACAGTGCGGAATAGATAAAGCCCCAAAAGAATACGATTGTGGCTAAGTATCTATACTTTATACCTTCCTCTTTGTACTTAGTAATGTTAACGTAATTGAATCCTTCTTTGTTGAGCTAAGGCCTCTATTTGGGCCCAAAGGCGAGATCTCCAGCATCACCTAAGCCCGGGACGATATATGATTTAGCCGTCAATTCTTGATCTACCGCGGCTACAAATATCTTTGCTTTGGGTAGATTACGAGAGACGTATGTAAGCCCATCCTCCGAAGCAACGGCCCCAGCAAGATACAACTGTCGGGGTTGGCCAAGGTTAAATATCTCCTTGGCGGCCAAAACTATACTACGACCCGTCGCAATCATGGGGTCAATCAAAATAACATCTCGGTCTTCTATATCTGGAATAGCGCCGTATTCAATTTTGATGATAAACTCATTGCCTTTGGTATGGCGACGATAGGCAGATATAAAGCCATTGTCGGCACGATCCAGCATGCGGAGAAAGCCATTGTGTAAGGGGAGGCCCGCTCGTAGAATAGAGACCAATACTGGCTCTCGCTCAAAAAGCGGCATCTCTAGCTCGCCTAAAACGGTTTTTACATTTTGGGCTTGATAGGGAAAATGTTGGCTCATCTCATAGGCTAAGATTTCTCCCACCTTTTCCATATTGGTACGAAAACGAGCGCGGTCTTGCTGAACCTTTTCGTCTCTTAGCTCATACATTATTTGGTTGAGCAAGCTGTTTTTTGCCCCTAGGATCGTAATTCGTTTATCCATCGTATTGGTAAAGGTAGCGCATTTCTGCGGACTTGTAAATAGGCCTTAGGGCTGCCCCCCATGCGCCGAAAGAAGCGCGCAATATTAGGGATCATCGAACCTTCAAAGTCGAAAATTTGACAGGAGGTAGTCTGCATCACATCCCACATCAAGGCGGCGATTTCCCCGCCTTGCGAACGCTGCGGATCGTAGGTACCAAAAAGATAATAGCAGTGATCCTTGAACTCGACAAAACAGGCCGCAGCCACGATCTGCCTCTCTTGGCGATAAGCGCGTAGATAGGTTTTGAGTTTTGCAGGCAGGAGTTGGATGAGTTCGGTTATGATCCGTTTGCCTTCTGGAGCTAGGCTGAGAATATCATTGCCATTGGCAGCTTGGGCTTCGTAAAGTTTGAGTAAATCAGCCGCAGTAAACTCATGCTCGATCGCTTGGGGGTCTTGGGTAGCCTTGCGGATTTTACGCCTTTGAGTACTATCCATCGCAGCCCAGTTAGCTTCCTGTCCAAGACTTAAGTCTACCTGATAGGTATAGCGAGTATGCAGTTCATAGCCGGCTTCAAAAAAGGGCATGGGATAATCAAAGGCTGGACTGCAATTCATGCTGAAAAGATGATCCTTTTCCCAAGCAGGCAGCATAGTCTCAAGCACTTGACGCTTCCAGCTGTAATGCTTATAGGATGAGCGTTCCGCGAAGCGGGGAGCAAAAACCGGCCCCCAATACTGCGTAAAGGCAGGCTGCCCCACTCTACTAAAGCCCATCTTTTTTTCTCGAAAAAAGGGCATTACAGCTTGCCATTCTTCCCCCTCTTTGACGATGGCCGCTTGCCAGTCGGAGCGCAACACATTTAGATAGGCATATAAAGAAAACAATCCTCCCTCCGGAGCTGCCTCAATAAAGGCGTCCCAGGAGGGAGGATCGATGGCATTAGCCGCCAATATTTCTAAATGCATCTGAATGCTTGAATTGTTGAAGTGTTGATTAGTTGAGTGTAAAGCTAATCAATTCAAAACTTCAACAAATCCCTCATTCTACAATTCCTTAGTCGTTCATCGAAACTTTGCCTGTTCTCTCAAGATTGGCCGCTTCTGGCATCAGCTTATAAGCCTCTTGGATTACCTTGTCGACCTGATTGAGTACAGGGAAGAATCCATCGTCGTTGTACATACGGCGACCGATGTAAGCTTTGATGCGATTATCAACCAGACGCTTAGATTTTTGATATCCAGCAGCATCATAAGGCACTCCTTTTTCAGCAGCAAAGGCTGTGAATTGATTGACCAGAGAGCTAGTCAACTTAAAGTTTGAAAGGAAAGCCTCTGGCGAGCTATAACGCTTTAGCATTTCTGGACGCGCATCAATGTAGCTAGAGGAGAACTTACGGAAGATATCATTGATCTGAAGATCGGTGAGATAAGCACTGCCGCCAGTGGTATCATTTGCTACAAATACATCGGGGTAGATGCCCCCTCCGCCATAAACTACGCGGCCTGATGCAGTATTGAATTTGAGCGAATCTGGAATAACAATTTTGCTCTCGTCAAAGATTTCACCTGATTCAAATCGCTCGGCGATTTCCTCTTCGTACTCTGCATCAGACTTATCATAAGGCTTTTGGATGCAACGACCACTTGGGGTGTAGTATTTAGAGATAACGATGCGCATGGCAGAACCATCATCAAATTCTTCTTGAATCTGAACAAGCCCTTTACCAAAGCTACGGACACCGACGATCAAACCGCGGTCATGATCTTGTACCGCTCCAGACACAATCTCACTGGCAGAAGCAGAACCATAATCGATCAATACTACCAATGGGCCTTTTTCGAAGGAACCTAGAGAAGAGGTAGAACGATATTCTTGCTTGCTGGCGCGGATACGGCCTTCAGTAGAAACGATCACCTTACCTGCAGAGAGGAATTCATCGGCCATTTTACGAGCCATTTCCATATAGCCACCAGGATTACCTCTTAGATCGAGGATAAGTTGGGACATGCCCTTATCCTGTAGCATTTCCAAGGCTTCGCGGAACTCTGCGTAGGTGGTTTCTGAGAAACGATTGATTTTGATGTAACCCGTTTGTGGATCCATCATATAAGCAAAATCAAGGCTATTGAGCGGGATACGATCGCGCTCGATGGTAAACTCTAATGGTTTAGGGGTAGCGCGGCGTAGGATGGTAACATCTACTTCAGAGCCTTTGGGCCCCTTGAGCAGTCCCATAACATCGGCATTGGTGATACCAATACCGGCTACATTTTCACCATTGACGGCAATAATGCGGTCGCCAGCCATAATGCCTAATTTTTCACTAGGGCCACCTGAGATTGGAGCCTCAACGTAGATGGTATCTTCGAGGATGTTGAACTGAACGCCAATACCGTCAAAGCTACCAGCCATTTGCTCACGCATCTGCTTCATTTCAGAAGCGGGGATGTAGAAGGAGTGAGGGTCCATGCCTTCGAGTACCCCTTCGATTGCGTCATCTACTATTTTATCTTCATCGAGCTCTTCTACGTAATTACTTTCAATAAAACGTAGAGCGCGCTCGAATTTCATCAAGCCGGAGTTAATACCCGCTGGCGACGCATCTTTGATTTTAAAGCCTACAAGCAAGCCAATCAACACAAATGCAGAGCCGAAAAGCGAATACTTCAGAATACTACTCATATAAAAAAAGGATTTACACTAAAATAAGGCAATTAATACATTAATAAAACGTGAAACTTGCGCAGACTGCTGTAAGATTTACCTCAATTGCAATTTAGAATGGCATGATTTCGGTAGTAAACTATCATATGCAAAAGCATCTTTGGGCGGTATTGTGCCTTTTAAGTCTA
>CAZHOC010000257.1:0-6967 GCA_964534295.1 uncultured Bacteroidia bacterium
AAGGCAATGCCAAGTGCATAATTGATGGAGTCTGCCTGCAGCAAAATCGCCTGATGTTGTTTGAGGGCGGCTTGATTTTTTCCCTGTTTGCGCAGGATGACCCCAAGGTTATTACCATTGATGATGAGGCCTACCAATCTCCCTATCTCTTGATTAATGTTCATGGCCTCTTGGTACATTTGGCGAGCACGCTCAAGATCTCCCCGCTTTTCGAGTAGTCTGCCACGGTTGGTATAGCTGGCCGCCAAGGCCTGACGATCCCCAATCTGCCTATTGTAACTACTTATTTCCTGATAAAGGCTATCAGCCTGATCATAACGCCCCCATAAAAAGTAGATTTGGGCAGCATTGGAATTGAGTTTGGCCAACTCAGACTGCAGACTATCGCTCGGCATCATTTCGTAAGCCTCTTCTACATATTCCCACGCCTGATCGAGCTGTCCTAAATCGATCAGGATTTCGATCCATTTGTTGAGGTAAAAGACCTTTTTACTTTGGATCGGTAAAGCTCTCATCAGACTAGCATTCACTCGCAAAGTGCTATCCGCTTCCTTGCCTTTACCCATAAAATCGTACATGGCCGCCATATTGCTGACAAATGCGAGGCAGCGGCCATTGAGGCTATCTTGTCGCTTACAAAGCTCAAAACCAGCTTGATAGTACTGCAAGGCCTCTTCGAGATTTCTTTTTTGGTACTGCTGGGCTGCTAAGTCCCAATAGATTTTGAGGCTATCGGTCTTACTTTCTTGGGCCAAAAGCGATAAGGAGAAGGAGAGCAAGAAGCTAAAGCAAAGGTAGAGTCTGATAGTGTGCATAAACCGGAGGCAGTCTTTATTGCTTGATAAGGCTTAGGGTAAATTGCTTGCCTGCTTCGTAGAGAGAGAAATGATACAAAGCGGGGCTCAATTGTCCAAAATCTTCCAGCCTTAATTCGAGTTGGGATTTTGGCCAGTCTCCTCGGCTGATTTTTCTGCCTTGCGCATCAAATAGCACATATTGGGCATCTTGAGTCAGTGGCTGAGCCAGCATGAGTTTGACAGTTTGAGCGCTAGGGTTGGGCCAAGCACTGAGCATTTGATTTTGCGACTGAGCCTTGAGGATACGGATTTCACTATGCTGATAGCGTCCGTCTTTATCTATTTCTTTGAGGCGATAGTAGGTTTTTTCCTCTCCGAGAACGCTTCTATCTATCGCTTGGTAGTGTAGAGGAGTAGCAGCGTTCGGCAGAGCCGGCACCTCTCCAACGACCTTAAAAACTTGCCCGTCCAGACTACGCTCAATCAAATAGCGATCTGAATTCCCTTCTTGGACGGTACTCCATTCGACCAAAGCAGCACCCACCTGGCTAGGATGCCAACTGACCCGAAAGTCCAACCATTCTACCGCAAAAGGGGAGCCGCCTACTTCTACTGCGCCTACATCTGCTAGGCCTGTGCGACTATTGCCGATCTGATCAATAGATATCGACCCAAAAGCATTGTCAATGGCAGGGCTGGAGACCAAGGGAAGATGAGTAGGGGAGTAGCCGCCATTGTCGGCCAGAGGGTTGAGCAATGGGTTAAGGGGACTGGAAGGCGTGCCCACTTGATCTGATAAGGTGCCAGGAAAGGAGAACCCGCTGGTCTCTCCAATGATATTGCCTCCGGCAGAGCCCACGATGGCGGCAGTGCTACTAAAACCTTCAGGGAAGGAAGTGCCACTATTGCCAGCAAGAATACTATTGCCTAAGGTAATGGTCGCTCCCGTACCTGTGCTATAAAAACTACCTCCATTGGCACTTTGATTGAGTGTAATGGTCGAAAACTGAATTTCTACCAAGCCGCTCACATTATGGATCGCCCCGCCTTGAAAACTTGAGACATTGCCGCTCATGGTACTGTTTTGCAGATAAAGTTGCCCGCCAGCAGAGTTGTAAATCGCCCCTTCGGAGGCCTGATTGTTTTCCAATGTTGTCTGGGCAATATTGAGTTGGCCGGAGAGGGTATTCCAAATTGCTCCCCCATTACCGACGGTTTGATTGTCTTTCCACCAGGTCTCGGTGGCGTTTAGGACTCCGCCTTGGTTGAAAAGAGCGCCAGCATTGCCGTTGGAGATATTGCCTAGTAGACTGACTTGCTCTAAAGTGAGGCTGCCTGTACTAATGATGGCTCCCCCGTTTTGCAGGGCAAAGTTTTCTATCAAGCGGCAGTCGCTGAGACTAAGATTGGCTGCGTTTGAGATCGCTCCGCCATTGGCGGTAGTGGCTCCGTTTTGCAGGTCAAGACCGGAGATTTTGACCTCCATGAGCGATTTGAGGACGAAGATGCGATTACTGTTATTGCCATCTAGAGCTAGCTGACTGCTGCCATGGCCGATGATGACGAGGCTGCGATCAATATTTAGCTCGGCACTGAGATAGAGGGTATCGTTCAGCAAAGCTGTCGCAAAATCTATCGTATCTCCATTGCAAGCCCCACTCAATAGGTCTCGCAACGAACCACTGGCATAATCCGTGGCATTGGTAACGGTATAGCGACTTTTGCTGTATTCGCTGTCTTGAAGTTCTACGGAGCCGATATCGTATTGGCGGGCGTTGCGGGCTTCGCCTCTTTGATCAAGAAGTGTGCCTGTGGAGATTGCGCCAGCATCAATGACAGGACTACTGCAAAGGGGTAAGTAGCTTGGACCATAGCCACCATTATCTGCCAAAGCATTAAGTTGCGGATCTAGGCGACCACTCCCACTTCCCGAACCCGTCTGATCGTTGCCCGAAGGGCTGAACCCACTAAAATCTATATCACTGATAAGATTGTAATCGCTAGAACTAAGCGTGCCGCTATTGCGATAGATATCTTGTCCATTGCTGCTCGCTTCATTACTGGCAATCAGACAATGGTTGAGGTCGAGACTGCTACTGCCCATCTGAGTATCAAGGTAAATGCCTCCCCCGATTTGAGAACTGTCCTCACTCAGGGTGCTAAAGCTGAGTTCGCAATCGGTATCACTGAGGTAAAGTCCCCCGCCTCTGAGATTGGATTGGTTTTGGGCAAAGGTGCAGTGGTCAATTTCGCTGTCAAAGTCTACTGTACTGCCAAAGCGCTGAGTGTAAACGGCCCCACCATATTGATTGGCGCTATTGTCAACGAAGCTGACATTTTGGGCACTGAAGTGAAAATAGTCAAGATGATTAGGGGTGAGATTGAGGGCGCCGCCATGAGAAGTTGTCGCAGCATTGCCCCAGAAGTGGCAATTGGAGAGACTGAGGCGACTGGTATCTAAACTTGCAGTGCCAAAGCGAGCAGCAAGCGCCCCGCCGAGATAAGCCTGATTGCTATCGAGCTGGCAGGCTCTGAGAGAGAGTTCACCAGCGGCAAAATAAATGGCGCCCCCAGCTGAAGTAGTGGTATTGGCGTGAAAATCAGTGGTATCGATCCTAATGGTATTGCTATCTGGATACTGACTAGGTACTTGAAAATAGATGCCGCCGCCCTGCGTCGCGAGATTACTGTCCAAGCTGCAGTCCATAAAAGTCGCATGATTGGCGGCAAAACGGATGGCTCCTCCATTATTGCTAGCGCTATTGCCATAAAAGTCTGTTTGTTCAAAGTTGATAAGATTGGCTTTAGAGAGGGAAGATTGCGTCTGCAACTCCAAGGCACCCCCATTAGCGGCTTGGTTGCTATCTAGTTGACAATAGCGAAACTCCAACTCCTGACCACTAAAATAGAGCGCACCTCCTTGGGCCGTAGCGATATTGCGCCGAAACTTTGAGCGATTGAAGACCGGATAGTTGGGGTCAGTACTGGCTGCTGGTTTTTCTAAAAATATGGCCCCACCACTGACGGCCTGATTGGCCTCAAAATCTGTATATAAAGCATCGAACTCATCCCCTAGCAAATAAACAGCTCCTCCTTGATTGGTAGCAATATTGGCTACAAGGGTATCACGTCTAAAATCCACTCCAAAAGGATCATCGGAAAAATCAGTTCTTTCAAGATAGATCGCCCCTCCATTGACGGCCTGATTGCTGTCTAACCGGCATTCCTCTATGTCTAGTCCACTCCTTTCAAAAAAGAGGTGTATGGCCCCCCCGTTTCGACCAGCGCTATTGTTGGTAAACCTACTCTCGTCTGCTCTAAGTCTGCTGATAAAAGTTAGGTCGCCACCAATCGCTCCACCATCAAAAAGGGCTGTGTTTTCGACTAACTGAGACTCATCAACAACAATATAGTCTAGCGTAAATATTGCCCCTCCGCTGCTGTCTGCGCTGTTTTGATAAAAATAACAATTAGCGATGCTTCCAGAGCCATCATTGTGGTAAATTGCGCCTCCATTTTCGGTGGATTCGTTTTGGATGAAGTTGCAGTTGTCGATCTGTACTGCTGCGCCCCCTGGAATATTCTCTCTGGTTCTAATTGCTCCGCCGAGCCGGGCTTGATTGCTGGTGAAGTCTGAATCGGTGATCTCAAAAACTGCTTCACTAGAACTGATGCTAGGGCTACCTTCTTGGTGTAGGGCCCCGCCTATATCAGCGCTATTGTTGGTAAAAGTAGAATTAACTATCTGAAAATTGGCATTGCCAATATAGATCGCCCCGCCGCGTGAATCAGCCTCATTGTTGTCAAAAAAGCAGCTATCGACCAACATTAGGCCAGCGGCAAAACTAGAGGAATTAACATAGGCGAGGGCTCCGCCGGATAGGGTAGTGGAGTTATCGTTGAAGGTGCAGCCGTAAAAATCTACCGGGCATTTGGTTCGTACGGCACTTCCCACTGACATGGTATTGGTCCCTTCAAAAGTGAGTAAGCTAATCTTCGTGCGATAAAAAGGCACCGAAAGACTGGGACTGATGGCGGTGTTTTCGATAGAAAGGATACGATTGAAGATTCCTGTAGCCTCCATCGTCAAACCATGAAAGCCTTCAATGATGATCGGTTTATCGATACTGACCTCACTGCTAATGGTGATAGGACTACCGGCGAGGCTACTTGCAAAGCGTATCGTATCTCCGGCGCTGGCACTGGCTACCGCTGCGCGGAACGATCCTGTCCCGCCATTGAAATGGTTGGTGACCGTGATGACGCTTGCGGCCGAAAGAGAAGAAAAAGTAAAGAGCAAAAAGGCAAAGGAAAGGGTTAATAAAAATTGCTTCATGATACAGAAAAAGCCTAGTTCAAATCGTGTGTGGTTTACATGAAGATTAGTCGAGCTGCTAGGCTACTGATAAAGTAAAAGGGCAAGAAAAATTTATTCTTGCCCTTAATTGGTTGTTGGTCAGGGGATTGGGTTTTGGCTTTGCGAGCTCAACGCTTCTCCTAATCCCTTACAATTCTTAAGCTCTCTCTTTCCAATGGCCCTGAAATTTCTACTAAATAAATCCCACTAGGCTGATCGCGCAGGGCGTTGAGCTTGAGCTCACTTTGACCCGCTGCGAGGCGCTTGCTGTAAATTAGTTGCCCAGCACTATTAAAAATCTTGATTTGGACTGACTGCTCATAAGTGTCTGCCAAACGTATTTGGAAGCTGCCCTGACTTGGGTTCGGCCAAAGTCTCACTTCGCTGCTTGCTGATGCACTTAGGCGTGGCGCTCCACTAACAATTTCTACTGCTCCGATGTCAAAGGCCCCGCTACGCGGAACGCCACGTTGGTCAAGCAAGAGCGAAGTTGCGGTGCCGCCGTCTATGGCTGGACTGCCTGCCAAGGGCAGGTGAGTCCAAGTCAGCCCACCATTATTGGCCAATGGTCCCAATAAGGCTGCAAGTGGACTGCTCAAAGTGCCGCTCAGATCTAAAGCCGAAGGCGTTATGCCACTTGCATCGATGATGCCAATGAGATTGGAACCAAGAGACAAAATCGTACCGGCACCCCCAGCAAAAAAGACATCCATTCCGACTCCACTGGCGGTATTGCCTGCGATCAAGCTATGGTCCAAGTTGATTTGCTGCAATTTGGTCAAATCAACTCCATAGGAGATGGCACCACCATCATTTGCACTGTTGAGGCTAAAAGTATTGTGGAGGATATCCCAGAGGACTCCGCCCTTGATATCAATCGCGCCGCCGGTGTTGCCTAGGCTTTGGTTTTGGCTAAAGGTATTGTTTTCAAGATCCGCACTAAAGCCTCCCCAATAGGTTGAGCCTCCGTCGCCATAGGCGGCAATGGCTCCCCCTTCCATAGCGGCTTGATTACGATCAAAAGTACTCTCAGCTACGTCTAATAAGCCCGCTCTTTGCATATTGATGGCTCCCCCTTTGCCTTGGAGGGCACGGTTGTTTAATAAGGTGGTTCTTTTGATGTCTAATGTGGCTTGAGCAAAACCGTCCCAATAAATAGCACCACCATGCACGTGGGATTCATTTGATTCGAAGCGAGAGGAGTCAACGTTGAGACGCTGAGCGCTGTGATAGATCGCCCCACCATGATTGCTAGCTTGGTTGGCCCAAAACTCTGATTGGTTGATAAAGGCTACTGCCTGATCTGAATTAAGAAATAAGGCTCCTCCATTGAGGGAGGCTTCGTTTTCATTAAGTTCTGTTTGTGTCAGTCTCAGCGTTGGCAGAAGGCCGCCCAGATAAATACCCCCTCCATGTTGAGAAGCTTCATTCTTATAAAGCCTTGAATTATCAATGCTAAGATCAGCTTTACTGTAAATAGCTCCTCCAGATCGGTTTCGACTTTTGTTGGTATGAATGTAGGGGGAGTTTTTGATGATGATTTTGCCGGCTTCATTATAAATGCCACCCCCATCTTCCTGAGCCTCATTGAAGGCCATCGCCAAAGCGTTCAGCGAAGCTGGACCCGCAGAAAAGGCACTACTTTCGTGATAGATTGCTCCCCCCTGATTGGCCGTATTTTCCAATAAAGAAACTTGATTTGTGATCAGGCGACTCGTAGAGAGGAAGGTATTGCGATACCAAATCCCGCCGCCTTGTTCTTGGGCCGTATTATTCAATATGCCGGTCTCGCTGACACTAAGCCTCCCTCCGT
>CAZHOC010000258.1:0-6936 GCA_964534295.1 uncultured Bacteroidia bacterium
CTACGATATACCACTAATCCCCTACGATCAATCTAATCAACTATTTAGCGTAGGCTCGTTTCCTATTTTCGTTCTATCTCTTATATTGTTCGTTACCCACTAAATACTCTCACAACCAAATGTTTCGTAAGCTGTTTATCGCCCTTAGTGCAGTATTGATTGCTGCCTGCAGCACCACTGCTGAAAACGAAGTTCAAGTCGTTGACCGTAACTTTTCCGAAGTAGTTCCTCAACAAGGGAACCTGAGCTTTGCCTTTAACCAAGAACTTATCTCCGATACTTTTCTCAATCAGTGGGATAGTAGCGCTTATGTGGTTTTTCAACCCGCTATCCCAGGTAGGTTTAGCTGGCGTTCGGAAAAAGAGCTAGTTTTTTCACCTTTCAAAGAATTAGCGCCCGCCACCAGCTATGAGGCTAGGATCACCGATGAGGTATTAAAACACAAAACAGGCTTGTCCTTGACTGGAGACCAGAAGTTTACTTTTTCTACTCCCTCTTTGGACCTGTTAGGCAAAAATGCCTTTTGGGATATGCGGGAGGACAATAAAGAACGCTCCTTTTTGCATTTGAACTTAGATTTTAATGCCGCTGTTTCTCCGGCAGATTTAGAAAAGCATCTAAAAATTGAAATCGCAGGAAAGGACCAGAAGTTCAAATTAGACAAACAAGAGATCAGCGCTTCACAGGTTATTTATTTTCCTGACGTAGAGATGACTGATGAGGATCTTGACCTAGAAGGCAGTATTGCATCCGCCATGCATCCAGCCGATGGTGTTAATGCGATGCCTGAAAGCCTTGAATTGGATTTTATGGTCGCTTCTCCCTTCAAGCTCACGATCAATAATGTGAGTGCCCAGCACGATGGAAGTGAAGGGGAAATTGTGATTCAGACCTCTCAAGAGGTGAAAGCTCAAGATATCAAACGCTTCATCTCTGTTGATCCAAAGGTGGATTTTACAGTTGAAGTGGATGGGCAAGTCGTACGACTAAAAAGTGCCGAATTTAGTGTAAAACAGAGCTATGATATTGAAATCAAAGAAAAGCTAAGAGGCGTCTTGGGAGGCAATCTGAAAAATACCTTTAGCCAGCAGCTCTCATTTGGTAAGCTTCGTCCAAGCATCAAATTCAAAGATAATAAGAGTGTCTATTTGACCACTGCTGGGAGTCAGATGATTGAGGCTGAGATTATTAATGTGCCCAAGGTGCAATTGAAAGTGGTCAAAATATATGAGAATAATATCCTGCATTTTCTTGGTAGTGGTTATTATATGACCGAATACTATGATTATGACGATTACGGCTATAATGATTATTACTATGGTGGTGGTTATCAATATTATCAGGCCAGCGATAAAGGAGATGTCGTGTACGAAAAAGAGATCAACACCGCTACCTTGCCTTTAAACGGTAACCAAAGGCTGCTAAAGCTAGATTTTGAAGATCAACTTCCTGAGCATCCCGGCCTATATGTAGTCGAAATTCAAGCTAGGGAACCCTATTATTTAAGTTCTCGTACTGTAGTCTGTCGCTCCGATATTGGCTTGATTGCGAAAGCCGGCAAAAGAGAAGTTTCAGTTTTTGCAAACTCCATCAAAACCGCTCAACCTTTGGCAGGAGTAGATATCAAACTGATTGGCCGTAATAATCAGGAGATTACTCAATTAAAGACGGATGAGAGTGGATATGCTACTTATACTTTGCCGGAGGACATGGCAGAGGGCTTTAAGGTAAATTTGGTCACTGCTTCGCAGAACGGTGAGTTCGCCTATCTACCATTTAGCAGAACCCGGATTGGAACCTCCCGCTTTGAAGTGGAAGGACGTCGTGAAAATGCGGCAGGCGTAGAAGCCTTCCTATACGGGGAACGCGATATCTATCGACCCGGCGAGACAATTCATCTCGCTGCTGTAGCTCGAAACTACGATTGGGATATCCCTGACAATATTCCCGTGAAGCTAAAGCTACTTAGTCCTGATGGCCGGGCTTATACTAATCTCCGCAAAAACTTAGACCGCCAGGGGGCTATGGAAGCTTCGATCAGTCTACCGGCAAGCGCCCAGACAGGCCGTTACACGGCTCAGTTATGGTCGGCTAGCGACGTTCTGCTATCTTCTATGGGGATCATGGTAGAGGAATTTATTCCCGATCGTATCAAGGTAAATTTAAGCCTTGATAAAGAGAAATATGATTTAGACGAGGCGATTCAGGTAGAGGCTAAGGCAGAAAACTTCTTTGGGCCTCCAGCTGCCGATCGAAACTATGAAGTAGAAATGAGTTTAAATCGCCGCTATTTCTACGCAAAAGATTATTCTTCCTACAATTTTGGTATTCCTGGACTTAATAATTCCTTTGGCAAGGAACGCCGCAACGGTAAGACCAATGAAGCGGGACTCATGCAGGAGGGATTCAAACTCAGCCCCCAATATGCCAATACTGGCCTCATGGAGGCAGAGTTCTTCACCACCATCTTTGATGAAACCGGACGCCCGGTCAATCGCCGGAAGAGAACGCAAATTTATACTCAAGATATCTTCCTTGGCACCAAGCGCAATCGCTATTACAGTCGAACTGGCCAAAAAGTAGAAATCCCGCTTATCGCAGTGGATAAGCAAGGCAAGGCCATGAATAATGTCGAAGTTAGAGTCCGACTGATCAAAAAGGAATATAAGACAGTAATGGCAAGGCAGGGCAGCTACTTTCGCTACCAATCCGAACCCCACGATGTAATTCTGGTCGATAAGCAGGTAACTCTCAATGGTACTGATTTCGTCTTTGATTACACCCCTGAGTTGACAGGACGATATGAACTACGCGTTTCCCGACCGGGTATAAACTCCTATGTCCAAACCGGCTTTTATGCCTATGGTTACGGCAGAACTTCCTATCAGTCTTTTCAAGTCAATCGGGAGGGGCGAATAGACATTGAATTAGACAAAGAAGAATATGAAGTAGGTAATTCCGCCAAGGTTTTATTCAAAACTCCTTTTGAAGGCCGACTTTTGGTTACGGTAGAAACAGATCGGGTTTTGAAGCATTATTTCATCGACACTGATAAGCGTAGTGCGATGCTGGAGTTGCCACTTCAAGATGCTCATGTGCCCAATGTGTACGTAACAGCGACCCTATTTAAACCTCATAAAGTCAGTGATATGCCGCTGACTTCTGCACATGGTTTTGCCCCCATTATTGTCAATCAACCCAAAAATGAACTCCCGATCAACATTACTGCTGTTGAGAAGTCTCGCTCAAAGACCAAGCAAAAGATCAAGATCAAATCTAAGCCCAATACCACGCTCACCGTTTCGGTAGTAGATGAAGGGATCTTGCAATTGACAAATTTCAAAACCCCTGATCCTTACGGCTTTTTCTACGCCAAGCGAGCCCTACAGGTAAATAGTTATGATGTCTATCCGTTTTTGTACCCAGAACTAAATATGGGGAGTGGAAAGCCAGGAGGGGATGGTATGGACCTCGCGAGACGAATCAATCCTTTGGTAAATGATCGAGTAAAACTAGCTTCTTTCTGGAGTGGTTTATTGAGAACCAATAGCAAAGGAGAAGTCGAATACGAAGTAGATATCCCTGAGTTTTCTGGATCGCTGCGCGTAATGGTTAGCGCCTTCAATGGGAAAGCGTTCGCCGCTAAGGCACAAAACATTACAGTAGCTGATCCCCTTGTGATCAGTATGGGCCTCCCTCGTTTCTTTAGTCCTGGAGATACGATATCTGTCCCAGTAACGCTTACCAACACAACAGAAACAGCCTCAGCTTTGAAAGCCAAACTTCAGACCGAAGGTCCTGTAAGAGTCGTAGGAAGTAGTAGCCAAAATGCTAGGTTAGGGGCTAGTAAAGAGCAGAGGGTATATTATCAGATCGCAGCTGATTATGCTATTGGGCAAGCCAGTGTAAAGGTCGAAGCAGAAGCCTTAGGGGAAACCTTTAGTCAGAACATTGATATCACGGTCCGTCCTCCGTCGACTTTGCAAAAAAGAAGTGGTGCTGGTAAGATCACCGTAGGACAAAATGTGAAGATCAATCCAGACCAAGATGAGTTTTTGCCTGAATCAGTTCATCTCAAACTAGTAGTGAGTAAAAACCCCTTGGTAGAGTTCACTGACGATTTGGAACGTTTGTTGATTTCTCGTTACGGCGGCTTAGATAATACTGTCTCAAGTGCATTTCCGCAGCTCTATTATGGCGATTTCGCCAAGGTGATTCTGAAAAACAATAAGCGTAATCCCAATCCTGCCTATCACATTCAAGAGGCAATTAAGCGTCTCCAATTAATGCAATTGCGGAGTGGAGGGATGACTTACTGGCCGCAACATGGTTATGAAACTTGGTGGGGCAGTGTATATGCAGCACACTTCCTGCATGAAGCCAAACGCGCGGGCTATTCCATTCCGGAGGACATGCTAGAGGAGCTCCAGCGCTATATGGTAGATAAGTTGAAAAATGTGAAGGTCAAGCCATATTATTATAATGCATATACAAAGCGGGAGATTTACCCACAATCGGTAAGCTACTCCTTATTTGTGTTGGCCTTGACAGGCAAGCCTCAGCGCTCCACGATGAACTACTATAAGTCTCGCAAAAATCAACTCAATCTCACTAGTAAGTATCTTTTGGCAGCGGCTTATGCGGTAATTGGAGACCGAAAATCATATAAGGATATCTTGCCTAATTCCTTCCAGGGAGAAAAGGCTGATCCAACCTTTGGAGATGAATTTATCTCTCATGTGAGAGACGAAGCATTGGCTTTATATGTATTGCAAATTGTTAGTCCTGACGATCCTCAGATTGGGACCATGGCCAAGCACGTATCAGAGAACCTACGCAATCGCCGCTGGATGAATACACAAGAACGCGTCTTCAGCTTCTTAGCCTTAGGCAAAATAGCCGAAGAAGCAGCCAGAACTCAGGCCAAAGCCACGGTTCTCTTTGACAATAAAACTGTCGGTACCTTTAGGGATAAACCATTAGAGTTGACCACAGATCAACCTGCCCAAGGGACTTATGAGATCAAAACCGAAGGAACCGGAACCCTTTACTATTTCTGGGAAACAGAAGGGATTACTGTGGATGGTAGTTATGTAGAGGAAGATAGCTATATGAAGGTCCGAAAGACCTTTTACAATCGTGATGGTGGCCTCATAAATCCTGAAAACCTAGTTCAAAACGACTTGGTAGTGGTTAAACTCACGATTGAAGGCCTGAGCCAAGCCCGAGTAGAAAACATAGCTTTGGCAGATATTCTGCCCGCAGGTTTAGAAATAGAAAATCCACGCATCACTACCTTACCTAATATCGATTGGATGAGGAATCGTTGCCGAGAAAAGTATCTGGACATACGTGATGACCGAATCATTTTCTTTACGGACCTTTATGGCACAGGGAGCTGCTCCTTTTACTATCTAGCAAGAGCGGTAACTCCCGGTACCTTCAAGATGGGGCCTGCCTCGGCGGATGCCCTATATCGTGGAGAATACCATTCCTATAATGGGGGCGGTTTAGTGAAAATCAGGCCAAAACAATAATGGATCAATCCAATCGCATGAAATCAGTCCAAGATCCGATCATTCCCTTGGTGAGTGATTGGATCTTGGATAATCCTGGGACTATTTCTTTGGGGCAGGGAATTGTTAGTTATCCGCCGCCGCCGCAGGTGGAGGAAAGGATTAAAGATTTCTATCAAAATCCTGCTTTGCATGCCTATCAAGCAGTGGAGGGTATTCCCGAATTGCGCAATCTGATCCAAAGAAAGTTAGCTGAGGAAAACCAAATATTCCTGCGTTCCGAGAAGCGGCTGGTCATCACCGCTGGCTCCAATATGGCCTTTTCTCACGCTGTTTTAGCGATTGCAGATGAAGGAGACGAAATCATCTTGTTGACGCCTTGTTATTTTAACCATGAGATGGCACTGACTATGGCAGGTGTCAAGGTGATCTCAGTGCCAACTCAAACTGATTATCTGCCAGGTTTGGAGCGCGTAAAAGCGGCCATTTCTGATCGCACTAGAGCAATCGTTACGGTTTCGCCCAACAATCCTACCGGTCAAGTATATCCGGAGTCCTTATTAGGTGAAATCAACCAGCTGTGTCGAGAGCGCAAGCTCTACCATATCCATGACGAGGCGTACGAATACTTTGTGTATGATGGACATGAGTCCTTTTCTCCAGGTTCAATAGAAGGCAGTGAAAGCTACACCCTTTCCCTTTTCTCTTTGTCTAAAGCCTTTGGTTTTGCCAGTTGGCGGATCGGTTATATGGTAATTCCAGAGCAGCTCTTTAATGCTATCCGGAAGATTCAGGATACCCAGTTGATTTGTCCACCGGTCATTTCGCAGTATGCCGCTTTGGGGGCTATGGAGGGGGGACATAGCTATGTAAAAACCCAATTGCCCAAGCTAGAAAAACTTAGAAAAAAGCTGTTGCAGGGGCTTAAGCCTCTCACTCAATTTTGTAAGGTCTCAGCCGCAGAGGGAGCACTTTATATTTGGTTAGAACTGCCTGAAGGAACCGATGAGCTTGAAATTGCCAAAGCCTTGATTTACCAATATAAAGTAGCGGTGATTCCCGGAGGCACCTTTGGGGCCGAGCAGCCCAGCCTTCGGCTTTCATTTGGAGCTTTGGATGAAGAGATGGCTGAGCTAGGTATTACGCGACTTTGTGCGGGGATTCCGGCATTATTGGCTTAGGATGGCGATTGGGGGTTGGATTACTCCCGATAGCTATGCGGGAGCGCAGAACGCTTATCTCAATAAAAAAGAGCTGCTTATGAGAAAGCAGCTCTTTTTTTGTATTTAAGAGAAGAGAGAATTATTCAGCTCTTTCCAAATTAAGAGTCGTTTCAGTTCTTAGGATGAGGCCTAAGAAATCAATCTCAAATGGGAAAAAGATGGTCATGGTGTTTTTGGTGTAATCCAATACATCATAG
>CAZHOC010000259.1:0-6933 GCA_964534295.1 uncultured Bacteroidia bacterium
ACACTTCAGGAAGATGCCACTGCTCTTGATGAAGTCGTAATCATTGGTTATGGTACCGTAAAGAAAGAAGACGCTACTGGCTCGGTACAATCAGTCAACGCTGAATCCTTCAACCAAGGTGCCATCAACTCTCCTCAAGAGTTGGTTGCAGGTAAGGTTGCGGGTGTTCAAATCACGCAAGGAGCTGCTCCTGGTGATGGCGCTGCGATTCGTATTCGTGGTGGTTCTTCTCTTAGTGCAAGCAATGATCCATTGATCGTTATCGATGGAGTGCCTGTCTTTAATGACGGGATTGCGGGTTCTCGTAACCCACTCAACATCATCAATCCAAATGATATTGAGACATTCACGGTATTGAAAGACGCTTCTGCTACTGCTATTTATGGTTCTCGTGCCTCAAACGGGGTAATCCTAATCACCACTAAAAAAGGTGCATTAGGTAAAAAAGTAAGAGTTGGTTACAGTGGAAACTTCTCTGTTAGTAATCGCGCCAATGAAATTGACGTGCTAGACGCTGCAGAATTTACCGGCTTAATCAACACTCAATTTGAAGAAGGACACCCAGCGCGTGCACTTCTGGGAACGCAAAACACTGACTGGCAAGCGCAAATCTTCCAGACTGGTATTGGACATGATCATAACTTGAGTGTTTCAGGTGGTATCGGTACTGTGCCTTACCGCGTTTCTGTTGGCTTTACTGACCGTACTGGTATCCTAAAGACGGATAAGTTCAACCGTACTACTGCCGGTATCAACTTAAATCCTAAGTTCCTTAACAACCGCCTACAGATCAATCTTTCCTTCAAAGGGATGTTGATCAATAATGATTTTGCGGATCAAGGAGCAATTGGAAGTGCCGTCAGCTTCGACCCAACTAAGCCTGTATTTGACGAAGGCAATGCTTTCGGTGGATATTGGACTTGGACCCAGCCAAACGGTGATCCTAACACCTTGGCTCCTAGTAACCCAGTTGCTTTGCTAGAGCAAAAGAGCAACACCTCACAAGTCCGTCGTATCATCACTAATGCACAGATTGACTATCGTTTTGCATTTTTGCCAGAGTTGAGAGCTAATCTTAACCTCGGTTATGATGCTTCAAATGGTGAAGGTAGTATCATCGTTCCTGAAAACGCCGCCTTTACTTTTGTAGACAAAGGTTTGAATCAGGTTTATGAGCAGCAGCAACGCAACGAATTGCTCGAATTCTACCTCAACTACGTTAAGGATTTCAGCAAGGCACGCATCGACGTGATGGGAGGTTATTCTTGGCAGCACTTCTATCGTCAAGATTTCAACTTTGCCTCTAACACCGCTGGTGATAAGATCCTAACCCCAGAGAACTACGACCCTAAGGAGTATTATCTCCTGTCTCTATTTGGTCGTGCCAATGTTTCTCTTTTCGATCGCCTATTGTTGACCTTCACCCTACGTCGTGATGGTACTTCTCGTTTTTCTGAAGAAAATCGTTGGGGTATGTTCCCAGCCGCAGCTTTGGCTTACAAAATCATCGACAACGGTAACACTGGTAAAATCAACAACCTTAAGTTTCGTGTTGGTTATGGTGTTACTGGTCAGCAAGATATTGGTGGAGATTTCTATCCTTACCTTGCTCGCTATCAGTCAAGCTTCGAAAACGCTCAGTACCAATTTGGAGACCTCTTCTACACCACTCTCCGTCCAAACGGATATGATGCCAACATCAAGTGGGAAGAAACGACTACTTACAATGTCGCGCTTGATTACGGTTTCCTAGATAACCGCATCACGGGTGCTGTTGAGCTTTACTTACGTCAGACTACTGATCTATTGAACTTCATCCCTGTTCCTGCCGGAACCAACCTTACCAACTTCATCACTACTAACGTAGGTGATTTGGAAAACCGTGGTATTGAATTCTCTATGAATACCATCCCTGTCCAAACAGAGGACATTCAGTGGGACTTTGGATTTAACGTAACTATCAATCGTAACAAAATTACCCGTTTGACTGCTACTGAGGATCCAGCTTATCAGGGTGTATTTACTGGTGGAATCGCTGGTGGTGTAGGTAACACTATTCAGATCCATAGCGTAGGTTTCCCTGCTAACTCTTTCTATGTGTATGAGCAGGTTTATGACGAAGCTGGTGTGCCTATTGAAGGTCTTTTTGTAGACCGCAATGGCGATGGTACCGTAACGCCTGAAGACCGCTACCGCTTCGAAAATCCGGCTGCTGATGCCTTCTTTGGTTTCACTTCTCGCTTTGCTTACAAGAACTTTGATTTCATGTTTGCTGGCCGCGCGAATGTAGGAAACCACGTTTATAACAATGTGCTCGCAGGTACTGCTTACAATAACCTTTATAACAGTACTGATATCATCAACAATACTCATCGCGATATTACAGCTATTGACCACACTGTGCCTCAATATTTTAGCGACCACTTCGTGGTTAACGCTTCTTTCTTGAGATTCGATCACATCACTGTGGGTTATAACTTTAACAACATCAGCGATGCGATTCAGGGATTACGCGTATATGCTGTAACTCAAAACCCATTTGTAATCACTCAATACGAAGGATTAGATCCAGAAGTATTTAGTGGTATTGATGGTAACATCTACCCGCGTAGTCGCACATTTGTAATTGGTGTTAATGCTAACTTCTAAGATTAAAAAGAGACTAACAATGAATCTCAAAATGAATAAGTTTTGGCTGCTGCTTGTGGTAAGCGTCTTTTTCAGCGCTTGTTTCAATGACCTCAACGTAACTCCTTTGGATGAAGATGAGGTAACATCTGCAGTAGTATATGATGATCCTGCATCATACAAGCAGGTATTAGCTAAGCTCTATGCTGGCTTAGCAGTGAGTGGTCAACAAGGCCCTGCTGGTCAACCTGACATCAGCGGTATTGATGAAGGTTTCTCTACTTACCTACGTCAGTACTGGAAAGCTCAGGAGCTCACCACTGATGAAGCTGTCATTGCATGGAACGATGGCAACATCCACGATTATGAAGATCAGGATTGGGATGCTAACAATGAATTTGTTACCGCCATGTACAACCGAATCTTCTATCAAATTTCACTAACCAATGAGTTTTTGCGTGAGACTACTGACGCTAAACTTGACGAACGTGATGTAGATGCTGCCACCCGTACTGACATTGGATTCTTCCGCGCTGAGGCTCGTTTCCTACGCGCATTGAGCTATTACCATGCATTGGATATGTTCCGTAACGTGCCTTTCGTAACTGAAGAGGATGCAGTTGGATCATTCTTCCCTGAGCAAGGAAGTGCTAATGAAATCTTTAGTTTTGTTGAGTCTGAGCTATTAGCAGTTCAGGACCTTCTCGTTGCACCAATGGGCAACGAATACGGTCGCGCTGACCAAGCTGCCGCTTGGATGTTGTTAGCCAAGCTATACCTCAACGCTGAAGTATACATCGGTGAAGCACGTTACACTGACGTAGTTACTTACACTAAGCAGGTAATCGATGCAGGCTATATGCTTGACCCTGACTATGACCACCTATTCTTAGCCGACAACAATAATGCTGACGGTATCATCTTCCCAGTATTGTTTGATGGGGTAAACACCAAAACTTGGGGTGGTATGACCTTCATTACCCATGCCGCTGTAGGTGGTAGCATGGATCCAGTTGAATTTGGCCTTGACGGTGGCTGGGGTGGTATTCGTACTACTAAGGCATTGGTTGAGAAGTTTCCTTCTACCGCTGGCGGTAGCTCAGTTGTTGCGCCAAACGCTGGAAACACCACTTACCCAAAGATTACCCTTGCTGGTAGCTTCCAAGGATGGGATCCTGCTAGTACTACTACCGTATTGGCTTCTGCCAATAACGATAGCTCATACGAAGCCTATTTCTACTTTGCTGATGCAAACACTGAAATCAAGTTTACTGACGGTAATGGTTGGGATACCAATTGGGGTGATACTGGTGCCGATGGTACGCTAGATGCTGGTGGCGACAATATCGTCGTTGCTGATGCTGGATTCTACCGTGTCAGAGCTGATATCGCTAACTTAACTTATAGTGTCGAAGCCACTAATTGGGGCTTAATTGGTTCTGCTACTCCAGGTGGCTGGGACAATGACACTGATATGACCTATGATGAGATGGAAGGTGCTTGGGTAATCCAAAGTGATCTTGTAGAAGGCGAAGTTAAGTTCCGCGCTAATGATGATTGGGCCCTTAACTATGGTGATACTGGTGCTGACGCGCTTCTATCCGAAGGTGGTGATAACATCTTTATCCCGGCTAATGGCAACTACATCATCAAGTTATTCCTTGATGCTCCTGACCACACTTACTCTATTGAGCTCGCTAGCTTTGATGCTCGCTCTATGTTCTACACTGATGGCCAGAACTTAGAGATTCAGGATGTTTCTCAGTTTACAGATGGATATGCGATCACGAAATTTCGCAATGTAACTTCTGACGGTACTATCGGTTCTGATTTGACCTTCCCGGATACTGATTTCCCAATGTTCCGTCTCGCAGACGCACACCTGATGTACGCTGAAGCGGTTCTACGTGGTGGCGGTGGCGGTGATGTTGCCACAGCAGTTGGATACATCAATGATGTGCGTGCTCGTGCTTATGGCGGTCCTAGTGGTAACATTTCTGAAGCAGATTTGGATCTAGACTTCATCTTAGATGAACGCGCTCGTGAGTTTTACTGGGAGTGTCATCGTCGTACCGACCTAGTTCGCTTCGGTCAATTCTCTAACGGAACTTATGTTTGGCCACTTAAGGGTGGTGTGCTTGAAGGTGCTCCGGTTTCGGAAACCTTTGATGTATTCCCAATTCCGGCCTCAGACATTGGTGCCAATCCTAACCTAACGCAAAACGCTGGTTACTAATCCCAAATCTCGAAACAAAAATGTTAAGAAAATATATCGTACCCGCCTTATTGATGCTAGTAGTCTTGGCTGCCTGTGAGCAGAAGACGGAGCTCAATCCGGTATTAGTAGTAGGTAATACGCCTGCTATCAGTAGTCCCGCCGCTGGGGCTGCTATAGTCCTCGAAGAGGCAAACATTGATCAAGGTGCTGCGGATTTTGAGTGGGCGGCTGTTGACTTCGGTTTCCAAGCTGCTGTTACCTATACAGCTCAAATTGCGCCTCAAGGAGAAGATTTCGCTGACCCCATTACCCTCGGTATTGTCAATACGACCTCTATCAAGGATTTGACTGTAGGTGATCTCAACGGTATGCTTATCGCCAAGGGTATTCCCGGCGACGTAGCTACCACTATGGAAATGCGTGTTATCGCCACCGTAAGTGATGATGTTGATCCTGTGATCTCAGATGTCATTACCTTAGACATCACTCCTTTTGCCGCTGCTGTAGAATATGGTATCCTCAATGTGCCAGGTGCTTACCAAGGTTGGGATCCTGCAAGCGAAGCTACCGTAGTATACTCACGTAATGCTGATGACAATTACGAAGGTTACCTGTATTTCCCAGATCCAAGTACTGCTTACAAGTACGCTCAAGGTAGCTGGGATACTAACTGGGGTGATGATGGAGACGATGGCTCTCTAGATCCAGGGGGTGCTGATATTGTAGCTCCTGACGCTGGCATGTATCTCATGACGGTTGATTTGGCTAATCTCACCCACACCCGTACCAAGACAGACTGGGGCTTGATTGGTTCTGCTACTCCTAATGGTTGGGACTCTGACCAAGACATGACTGTAGATCCTGCTACCGGTACTTTCTCTATTACCCTTGATCTTGTCGCTGGTGAAATCAAGTTCCGTGCAAATGATGACTGGGCGATTAACCTAGGCGATACTGGTGGAAATCTTGTACTACAACAAGACGGAGACAATATTATGATTGACTCTGATGGTAACTACACCATCGAGCTTATGCTAAACGTTGCTGATTACACTTACACAGTAACGAAAAACTAGCATCATCCTCTTTTAAATCTTGAAGGGTTGAATTGTTGAGGAGTTGAATTTGTCATTCAGCAAATCAACAATTCAGCCCTTTTATCATTTCTCGCATACTATGTCAAGAGTATTACTACTACTGGCTTTCGTTTTAGGGTTTACGCCCTTGGCGAACGCTCAACTCGATATACAACATGTCGAACCTCCCAATTGGTGGGTAGGCATGCAAAATGAATCCCTGCAACTTATGTTGCATGCTGAAGGGATTGGCCAAACTACTGCCAAGATTGATTATCCTGGAGTGCGACTGACCAGCACTACCCAAGTCTCTAACCAAAATTTCCTCTTCCTCAATCTCGAAATCAGCGCTGCTGCCCAATCCGGTACTGTTGCTATTGAGCTTTGGGAGGATGATAAAAAGATTCAGGTCCTTGACTATCCTCTTTGGGAGCGTAAGGCCGGCTCTGCCGAACGCCAAGGTTTCAATAGTACTGATGTGATGTACTTGATCACTCCGGACCGCTTTGCCAATGGAGACCCCAGCAATGATACTGTGGAGGGCCTCAAAGAGAAAGCCAACCGCAAGGATGCGGGAGGACGCCATGGCGGTGATATCGAAGGGATCAGACAAAACCTTGATTATATCTCCGATATGGGCTTTACCGCACTTTGGCTCAATCCCGTATTGGAAAATGATATGGATCGCTACTCTTATCATGGTTATTCAACCACTGATTATTATCAGGTGGATGCGCGTTTTGGCTCTAATGATGATTATCTCAAGCTCAGCCAAGAAGCGAGTGATAAGGGAATCAAACTGATCATGGATATGATTGCTAACCACTGTGGTTCCGAGCATTGGTGGATGGAGGATATGCCTACAGAAGATTGGATCAATATGTGGTCCGAAGGCCCTAAGGGCTTTAAAGGCACCAACCACCGCCGTACCACGCTTCAGGACCCGTATGCCGCTCCTAGTGATCGCAAGTGGTTTCAAGATGGCTGGTTTGTGCCAAGCATGCCTGATCT
>CAZHOC010000260.1:0-6884 GCA_964534295.1 uncultured Bacteroidia bacterium
GCCCTGCCCAAGAGATATGAAAACGGTTTTTATCCAACGGTCCTTTGACTGATCCAACGGTATCTTTAGCTTAGGTAAGCTACTCCAGACTATCCTATTGTATCTCCAGAGATAAGCGTTCTAGGACAGACTCTAACAATAGACAGGATAGTAATCGAGACCCGCTTATGGCTCTCTCATGAGCTTTTGAGCCCTGTTTATACCCCAAAAGGAAAGATATATACCCATTTGTGGTACAAACTCCCGTATAGTCTGATTTAATTTTGAACCGTTTAAAGCATTTCAAAGACATGGCGCTTTCATACTCTACTCTTCCTCCTAAAGTCCTGCAATTTGGTGGCGGCAATTTTTTGCGCGCTTACTTGGGTTGGATGGTACAAAGACTAAATGAACAGCACGATTTTGGGGGGAGTATTGTCTTGGTCAAACCTACACCTGATGGCATGTATGAGTCATTGCGTGAAAATGCTGGACAATATCATGTCGTTTTAAATGGTATCTATGAGGGCAAAGCCCAGCAGATTGTTTATCCAATAGATTGCATCTCTCAGATTCTGAGCCCCTATCAAGAATGGACTGAATTTCTTGCTACAGCGAAACTGCCCAGTCTCCGCTATGTAGTATCGAATACCACCGAGGCAGGAATCGTTTTTGAAGGAGAGGCCCATTACCGGACAGGAGTACCCAATAGTTTTCCCGCCAAATTGACGGCTTGGTTGTACGAACGCTTTCAGCATTTAGGAGAAGATTACGGGACAGTTTGTTTGCCTTGTGAACTTATCCCCGCCAATGGGGCCAAGTTGCAAGAAATCATCCTGCAGTATGCAAGCCTTTGGGAGCTAGGCAGCGATTTTCAAAGATGGATTCAAAGTCATAATCATTTTTGCGATACGCTGGTCGATCGTATCGTTTCGGGCTACGACGCGAATGTGGCAGAAGCTTTAAAAGAAGAGCTTAGCTTTGAAGATCCTAATTTGGTCGTAGGAGAGCATTATCATAGTTGGGTAATGCGCGGTCCCGCTGAGGCGAAGGCCCAAATGCCTTTTCTCGCCTCTAGCCTCAACAATAGCTGGGTAGAGGATTTGAAGCTATATCGGCAACGCAAGGTTCGTATTCTCAATGGAGCCCATATGACCATTGTGCCATTAGGCCATATCCTAGGTCTAAAGACGGTCAAAGAAGTAATGGCCCATCCGAGTCTAAGTAGCTTTTTAGAGGCGCTACTCTATGAGGAAGTAATCCCCAGTATAGAACTCGATCCTAAAGAATTAGCCGCCTTCGCTCAAGACATTTTGGATCGCTTTCGCAATCCATTTCTCGAGCATCGCCTGCTAGATATTGCCCTCAATTCGATCTCCAAATTTGCCGCTCGTTTGATGCCAACTTTGATTGATCGCTACCAAGCGACAGGGCAGATCCCTGAAAAAATGCTAACCGTATGGCTAGCCGTGATTCTTTTTTATCGGGGTAGCTATAATGGACAAAGTATCCCCTTGCGGGATGAATCGGCCAACCTGGACTTTTTTGCTAGCCTTTGGCAAGAGGGAGAAGCGTTCAGCAAAGCTGAAATCCTCACCCAAGCCCTAAGTTGTCCAGCTTGGCAAAATGAAGCGCTACCGCCTCGGACTGATTTGGTGGCTGGCATGCTCTCTCTTTGGGAAAGGTGGGAAAAAGAAGGCTTACTCAGCCTAATCTCGAATCTTCAAACCTCACATTAGATGGATCTCAAGCTAAAAGATAAAGTTGTATTAATCTCAGGTGCTGCAGGACAGGAAGGTAGTATCGGTCATACTATCATGCTCGGATTGGCTGCAGAAGGAGCAATACCGGCCATTGTCGATAGAAATGCTCGTGGGTTTAAATATGTTGAAGACTTACAGGCGAAAGGGATAGACGCACTTTTTGTGCAAACAGATGTAACCGACCCTTTGCAAATCGAAGCTGCGGTAGCCCAAGTGATTGAAAAATACGGTCGCATAGACATCCTCATCAACAATGTGGGCGTCAACGATGGAGCGGGTCTGGATGCCACTTATGACGAATTCGTTCGTTCGCTACAACTCAATCTGATTAGCTACTTTTTGTTGGTTAAACATGCCTTGCCTGCGCTGGAAAAATCTAAAGGAAATATTCTCAACGTAGGCTCAAAAGTGGCCCTCACTGGTCAGGGAGGTACTTCTGGCTATGCTGCTTCTAAAGGCGGAGTCTTGGCTTTGACCAGAGAATGGTCCGTTGACTTGATCCGAAAAGGCATCCGCGTCAATGCTTTGATTATCGCAGAAAGCCGCACGCCAGCCTATGATCAATGGTTAGAGACTCTGCCTGATCCTGCTGCTAGCTTACGTAAGATACAGCGGACTATCCCCTTCGAGGAACGCATGACCCGACCTTCTGAGATTTCAGATACCGTTTTGTTTTTGGTCTCGGAGCGCTCCTCTCATACTACTGGCCAATTTGTTTTTGTTGATGGTGGCTATGTGCATTTAGACCGTGCGCTGCTGTCGGAGGGAGTGAGTTAAGGCTAATTTTTTTATATTCAATTAGGCTTTTTTCTCCCTCGTACTACTTGTTGAACTGCTACTACCGATCGCTCTTTTATGAATCTAAGCCGAATCTGTTTACTTATATTATGCATTGCGCCATTTTCTTCCCTTACTGCTCAAAGTTTAGACCTATTTTTTGAACATCTAACCACGGAAGATGGCTTAAGCCAAAATGATGTTAACTGTATCATTCAGGATTCTTTAGGCTTTATGTGGTTTGGGACCAACGATGGTCTCAATCGCTATGATGGCTACAATGTAACTGAATTTAAACCCGCTGAAACGGATTCCTTTTCTATCAGCAGTAATCTGATCAATTGCCTAGAAACGGACCATCGCAATCGACTATGGATCGGTACGACTGGCTTTGGGATTAGCTGTTTTGATCCTAGCACGGAGCGTTTTACCAACTACGTCCACGATCCCAATGTGCCCTCTAGTTTAGGTAGCAATCAAATTCTTGATATACATGCTGACCGCAAAAGTCGCCTGTGGGTCGGTACCGCCCATGGCTTAAATCTTTTTGAACTCACCACTGAGGAGGAAGGCTTTCAGGGTAGCGCTCTGCGCAATATCACCAAAAAGATGATCCCACCCGCGCTCCAGTCTATCCATATCAATGCGATCTATCAGTATGAGGATAATGTCTACTGGATTTTGACCGAGTCGGGCGTTTTTACCCTCCAAGACCGAGAGAGTAGCCGTGATTACCTAGCGATGGAGACAATAGCTCCTTATATCGTAGCGACTGGGATTGAGGCTTACAATGAAGAAGTGATGATTATTGGGGGGAGCAATGGCCTTTATTGGTTTGATCTCCAAAATCGTGATCCCCTTACAGGGAGAATCTCCCCCATTGTCATCAACCCAAGGATGCACAATAAACTGATTGTTTACCAAGGCGAAATTTGGACCACTTCTCCTTTTGGGTTAAGTCGTTATGGTTTTCCCGAGGGGGAACGCCTACCTCGCTTGATAAAACGTTATGCTAGTGATCTGCGAGATTTACACAGCCTCAACAAATCAGTCCTAAGATTTATTTATGCCGATCAAAATGGCCTGATTTGGTTAGGCACCAATGGAGGGGGCGTAAATAAGTTTGACCCTGAAAAAAAGGTTTTTGCTCATTATCAACAGCAATTAGAAGAAGGCTCACTCAGCAATAATAAAATCAGATCAGTATTTGAGGATAGCCGTCAAAACTTATGGTTGGGTACAGAGGGAGGAGGGGTGAATTTCCTTCCCCGCTCTAGCAAAAGGGATGAATATTTAAGCTTTGAACAACTGAACCGACCTTCTTATTGCTTTGCTATTACTGAGTATGAAGAAGAAGGCGAGCCATATATCCTACTCGGTGGACAATCTGTGCCTAGCCTTTTCAAGATTAGACTCAATGATGCTCAAAGGGGAATCCAGAACAGCCAACTACAAGCAATCCGCAACATCAATAGTTCGGTCTTCGCACTTTTGAACCAAGATGATCGCTATATATGGATTGGCACCTATAGTGAAGGCGTATTTCGTATGCCTATTGGGCAGGAAAATGATGAAAAGAGCCAGTTTAGGCATGAGGCACGCGAGCCGCATAGTATATCTAGTAGCCTGATTAGGAGCTTGATACAAGATAGTAAAGGCAACATCTGGATAGGGACCGGCTTTGGCTTAAATCTTTTAATTGCTGCTGAGACGCAGAACGCTTCCCCCGTTTTTAAGCATTTTTTCTATCAAAAAGAAGATTCTAGCTCCTTGAGCCATAACTACATTCTTGCCCTGCACGAAAGTAAAAAAGGGGACATCTGGGTAGGCACTTTTGGGGGAGGATTGAATAAGTACGTACCGGGTAATGGCACCAAAAGAGCTTCTTTTATCCGCTATAACGAAGAGGACGGTCTCCCCAATAATGTAGTCAAAGGTATCCTGGAAGATGAGGAAGGCTACCTTTGGATCTCTACCAATAAAGGCTTGTCTCGTTTTGACCCTGAGAAAGAAGAGTTTCATAATTACGATACCAATGATGGCCTGCAAAGTGATGAATTCAGCGAATTAGCCGCCTACAAGCTCCAAAATGGAGAGATGTTATTCGGAGGGGTCAATGGCTTCAATGTGTTCCGAGCGGATAGCCTTTACAGCAATCCCCATTTGCCTAAAGTTGCTTTTACATCCTTTCAGGTATTAAACACTGAGCTTAAAGTAGGGGAGACTTATAATGATCATGATATCTTGCCCAAGGCCATTTCCTACACCAATGAGATTCAACTACTGCACGATGAGAATAGTTTCTCGGTAGAGTTTTCAGCCCTACATTATTCGGCACCCGACAAAAATCAATACGCTTTCAAACTGGAAAATTTCCAGGACAATTGGGCTTATGTTGATGCAAGCAAGCGTTTTGCCACCTTCACCAATCTCAGTCCCGGTACCTATACTTTATACGTCAAAGCCTCCAATAATGATGGACTTTGGAACGAGGAGGCAAGCGAACTTAAAATAATCATTGCTCCCCCCTTTTGGCGGACATGGTGGGCCTTTGCCTTCTATTTGGCATTGCTAGTGTTTTTGCTTTGGGCTTTCCGTCGTTATACGATCATTGGCATTAAGGAGAAGCATGAATTGGTCCTGGAGCATCTTGAAAAAGAGAAAGCCGAAGAACTGCAAAAGCTAAAGCTTCAGTTTTTTACCAATATCTCTCATGAGTTAAGGACCCCCTTGACACTCATCTCCGGGCCAATGGAGTATCTGCTCAAATCGGGTAAAGGACTCGCCTACGACGAACGCCAAAGACAATATGTGCTTATTCGTAAAAATGCAGATTATCTATTGCGCTTAGTCAATCAATTATTGGATTTTCGCAAGTTGGATCAGGGGATTCTTAAACTCAAGGTGGGACCTGTGGACGCGATCGCTTATATCAAGGAGATCGCAGAGCCATTTCAGTTCATCGCCAATAAGAAGAATATAGATTATGAGTTTAAGATATCCGACTCCCAAGGACTGAAATGGATTGATCTTGACATAGTCGAGAAGACGCTTTATAATCTGCTTTCCAATGCCTTTAAGTTTACCCCACCTGATGGGAAAATAAATGTGGTGGTAAAAATTTTGCAAGGAGATCAGGCAAAAGCTAGTGGCATCTTTGCCTCTGAAGTGCTGTCAATAGAGATTAGTGATAGTGGACCAGGTATCCCAGCTGAGGAACGAGAAAATATCTTTGATCGCTTCTATAAGTCTGACGACACTGTAACCGAAAATTACTCCGGTGCAGGCATTGGTCTAGCCTATACCCGTGATCTGGTACATTTGCATCATGGTACGATAAGCGTGGATGATTCAGAGACAGGAGGAGCGCGGTTTAAGGTGAATATCCCCATTGAAAAGAGAGCTTACACCCGTCCCGAGCGGGTAGCCTCTGGTTTAGAAAATGTCTCTCAAGTCCAAAATCAAATTGATAAATGGGAGGAGGAGATCATCGAAGAGGAAAAAGTCGTTGCCAGTACCAATCCTATTGGTAATAAACCGCAAGTTTTGGTGGTTGACGATAATGCAGATATCCGATCCTTTATTAAGGGGGCTTTGAGTGAAGACTATCTGGTCATAGAGGCTGAAGACGGAGAGATAGGCCTCAAAACAGCCACCGAATCCTTGCCAGATTTGATATTGAGTGATGTGATGATGCCCAATATGGATGGAATGGCGTTTTGTAACCATATCAAGTCTGAACCCCTCACTAGCCATATCCCAGTGATCTTGCTTACGGCCAAGACCTCTGAAGAAAGCGAACGAGAGGGATTGGCGTTCGGCGCAGACGACTACATCCGAAAACCCTTCAAAATAGATATCCTCAAACTCAAAATTCAAAACCTCCTCAAACTCAGGGAGGATATACATAAGCGTTTCCGGAAGGAGGTATTACTAGAACCAGAGGCTATCTCGGTTACTTCTACGGATGAGATTTTCCTTAAAAAGGCCATGGACTTGATCGAGGAGCATATGACCAATCCAGACTTCAATGTCGAAAATATGGCCCAGGAAATAGGGGTGAGTCGGTCAAAACTCTACCTCAAACTCAAAGCCCTTACAGGCCAGAGTTCGAGTGAGTTCATCCGTACGGTTAGGTTAAAACGGGCAGTACAATTATTGGAGAGTAGCGATCTGACCGTCAAGGAGATTATGTATATGACAGGCTTTAATACCGCCTCTTATTTCTCCAAATGCTTCAAAAAACAATTTGGGATTGTACCTAGCGAGTACGTAAAGCAGCAGCGTACTTTGGTCGGCTGAGCCGAACGCTTTTACTCCCAATCAATAATGGCTTTCATTACCTGTTCTGCCGGATCAGAGAAG
>CAZHOC010000261.1:0-5221 GCA_964534295.1 uncultured Bacteroidia bacterium
CTTCTTGGTCGATCGCTTTGATAAAGGCACTACCAATAATCGCTCCCTGGGCATAATTACAAGCCGTAGAAAAGGTATCATGGTCTGAGATACCAAAACCAATCAAACCCGGATTTTTGAGATTCATGGCTTGCAAGCGTTGAAAATAAGCTTTCGTCTTATCGCCAAAGCCAGAGGTTTTGCCAGTAGTCGAATCCGTGGAAACGATATAGATAAAGCCGTCTGTACTTTCGTCGATCAGTCTGATGCGAGACTCCGCAGTCTGAGGCGTAATCAAAAATATATTAGAAAGGTTCCGAGACTCGAAATCAGCCTTATAAAAGCTCTGATATTCGTGCATAGGTAAATCTGGCAAGATCAATCCATCTATGCCTACTTCTGCTGCCTTGTCGAGAAAATGCTCCATGCCGTACTGCATCACTGGATTGACATAGCCCATTAAAACCAAGGGAATATCAACCGTCTGACGTATCTCAGCTAATTGCGCAAAGAGTTTATTGATGCTAATGCCATTGTTGAGAGCTCGCGTATTGCTCGCCTGAATAGTCTCACCATCTGCGATCGGATCAGAATAGGGCATACCGATCTCAATCATATCCACCCCATTAGCAGCTAATGACTGGATAATTTCAGTGGTATCTTCTAGTTCTGGAAAGCCAGCCGTAAAAAAGACCGAAAGGATGTTTCCCTCTTTATGTTGAAATAGTTCTTGGATGCGGTTCATCGTGATTCTTTGTAACGAATATAGGTTTGCAAATCTTTGTCGCCACGACCAGAAAGATTGATCACCACGACATCATCTGGCTTTAGCGTCATTTTGTCTAGCGCAGCTAAAGCATGAGCGGTTTCGATAGCAGAAATGATGCCTTCGATTTCGCTGAGGAAAAAGCCTGCTTCCATCGCATCATCATCCGTGATGTGAATAAAATCAGCTCTACCAGTATCAAACAAATGAGCATGCACAGGCCCAATCCCTGGATAATCCAAGCCTGCAGAGATAGAATGTGGCTCTACTACCTGTCCATCAGGCGTTTGCATGAGTATCGTTTTACTGCCGTGCAGAACGCCCTGTTTACCTAGATAAGTGGTAGCGGCAGATTTTCCACTTTCGACCCCAAGGCCCGCCGCTTCTACGGCTATTAGTTTTACTTCTGGCTCATCGAGATAGTGATAAAATGCGCCCATAGCATTGGAACCACCTCCGACACAGGCCACCACATAATCAGGCAAGGCAGAACCCGTTTTTTCTTGGAGTTGCCATCGCATTTCCTCACTGATGACCGCCTGAAAACGTGCTACCATATCTGGATAAGGATGTGGCCCCACGACCGAACCAATGATGTAATGCGTATCGGCGGGATTATTGATCCAGTGGCGCATGGCCTCATTAGTTGCGTCTTTCAGGGTTCGACTACCAGATTTCGCTGGTACGATAGTCGCGCCTAGCATACGCATGCGCTCGACATTGGGACGCTGGCGTTCGATGTCGATCTCGCCCATATAAACGATACACTCCAAACCCATAAGCGCACAAACCGTGGCTGTCGCTACGCCATGCTGTCCGGCACCTGTCTCGGCAATAATCTTAGGCTTGCCGAGGCGCTTGGCAACGAGAATTTGACCGAGGGTATTATTGATTTTATGAGCCCCAGTATGGTTAAGGTCCTCTCGCTTGAGGTAGATTTGCGCACCATGATGCTCAGAGAGGCGCTTAGCCAAATATAAGGGCGTCGGGCGACCTACATAATCCTTGAGCAAAGCTTGAAACTCCTCTTGGAAATCAGGCTCCGCCATGATTTTGAGATAATTTTCTCTAAGCTCCTCTATATTGGGATACAGCATTTCAGGGATAAATGCGCCCCCAAAACGTCCGTAATATCCATGCTGATCAACTGCGAATTTTGACATGATTTTTTCTGATTTGATGAATGATAGAAGTGTTGATTTGCTGAATGATTCGTTAGCTCAGCATTTCTACCAATTCTCTAAGTTTCCCGATGTCTTTCAGACCCGGCTCGATTTCAAATTTGCTGTTTACATCTATGGCATAAAGCTGCGGGAGATGGAGTTCCGCGAGGCGGTCCTTGTCCTCTAAACTGATCCCGCCGCTAAGGAAAAAGGGCGTCTCACTCGGATAGTCTTTGAGTATGTCCCAATTAAAAACTACCCCATTGCCTCCTGGCTGTTTGCCCTTAGTATCAAAAAGGAAGTAATCTACTATCCCTTCATAAGGCGCTAGGCGACTAAAATCAAAGCCATTACCCACGGAAAATACTTTGATGATTTCTAATCCTTGCTTCGCAAAACGTTGGCAATATTCAGGACTTTCTTGACCATGCAATTGCAAAGCATCGAGAGAGAAGCGTTCCACGCAGTGGCGGACATAAGACTCCTCTGCATTGACAAAAACTCCCGTCTTTTTAGGCCCTTGCAGGGAATGAATCATCTCGGCATCTGCGATTTGCTCAGCATGTCTAGGCGACTTCTCATAAAAGATCAGCCCCATATAATCCGGCTCCAAAGCCACCAGAGCTTGAATATTTTCCGAATCGCGCATCCCACAAACCTTGAGCTTCATATAATTTTTTGATTTAGTAAAGAGTTGAATTTTTGAATGAAACAACTTGATAATTCAACAATTCAATGAATCAACAAATCTCTTACAAGCCTTCTCCGGTTGGCTCGTTTCCATGAACCTTTGGCCCATCAAAAAGCCTTGAAAGCCCGCTGCTTTCAGTTTTAGGACCTCTGCCGGATCGCTAATGCCACTTTCGGCTACCTTGACAAAATCGTCTGGAATTTGATCAACTAAGTCCAAGGAGGTGTTGATGTCCACGCTAAAGTCCTTGAGATTACGGTTATTGACGCCTATCAGATCAAGATGCTCGTTTAAACTGCGCGCCAACTCTTCCCCATCATGCACTTCCATGAGCACTTGCAACCCTAGAGATTGCGCAAAAGCGGCTAGCTCTTTGAGACGCTGTGGTTCAAGACAAGCCGCGATCAATAAGATGGCGTCCGCTCCAATCGAACGTGCTTCTACGATCTGATATTCATCGATGATGAACTCCTTGCGCAGAATGGGACAATAATTGAGTTGACGAGCTAGGGTCAAGTCCTCATTCTTGCCGCCAAAGAACTTTTGATCCGTCAGGATTGAAAGGGCTGAGGCTCCCGCCTGCATATAGCCAATCGAAACCTGTTCTACCGATACATATAGATTGATGTCGCCCTTAGAAGGAGAGCGGCGTTTGATCTCAGCAATGATACCGGATTTATCTGGCCGAGTGATGTATTCACGCATCGACACACAGGGCGTATCAAAGTAGGTTGATTGTTCCAGCAATTTGACCGGGTAAAGGGCCTTTTGCTGGGCTACTTCTTCTCGCTTATGGGCGATGATTTCGTCGAGTATGGTCATGTGATTTTTATTCTATTACCGCTTCGCGGAACGCTTATGCTGCTTTTCTCCGCGATGAAATATTTTAGGCCGCTACGGACCGATTATCAATTACTGATGAATTTTTTAAAGGTTTCGTAGGCTTTGCCTGATTCGAGTGATTCTCTTGCCAGGCCCAGACCATCAGCAAGGCTGTGCTCTGGTCTCGCGGTGTGAATAGCCAAACCTGCATTAGCTATAACTACTTGTTGCTGGGCAAGGCTGCCTTCATTCTTGAGAACTTGCTCAAATATTTTGGCTGCGTCCTCAACGGTTTTGCCGCCGGCCAAATCTTCAGGCAACCACTGCTGCATCCCCAAGTCCGCCGGACTGAGGATATGTTCACCATCATTGGCGAGATATTTGGCAGAGCCTGTGAGTGATATTTCATCATAGCCATCCAAAGCATGCAAGATGGCAAAACGCTTATCCGTCTTTTGGTAGAGGTAACCATATAGCCGAGCTAACTCCAGATTAAATACTCCCACCAATTGTTTGTTGACAAAGGCAGGATTGACCATAGGGCCAAGCATATTGAAAAAGGTCTTTACTCCTAGCTCACGGCGAATTGGCCCTACATTTTTCATAGCTGGGTGGAAGAGCGGCGCATGCAAAAAGCAGATGTTACAATCATCCATCTTCTTGCGCAGCTTGTCATAGTCATTGGTAAACTCCCCTCCAAAATGCTGGATCACATTGGACGAACCAGAGACTGAAGAAACCCCATAATTACCATGTTTTGCTACTGGCACACCTGCACCCGCAACAACAAAAGTGGACAAAGTCGAGATATTGAAAGTATCCTTACCATCGCCGCCTGTCCCACAAAGATCGATGGGATCATAGTCTGAAAAGTCCACCTTGATGCATAGCTCAAGCATCGCCTCCCTAAAGCCCGCCAGTTCTTCGACCGTGATGCCACGCATGATGTAAACCGTCAGAAAAGAGGCCACCTGAGAATTGTTATACATGCCGCCTTTGGCGATGTTGGTCAATACCTCTTTGGCTTCGGATTGGTTGAGGGTATTGTGTTCAAAAAGATGGTTGAGGATATCTTTCATATTGTCCGCCTTAGGGCGATTTTGCGTGGGAGTGCTTTCGATCGGAAGATCTAACCAGTTTTGAATCATCTTGATCCCATTGTCGGTAATCACGGACTCAGGGTGAAATTGCACCCCATAAACCGGTAAGTCCTTGACTTTGAGGGCCATGATGATGTCTTCGTCATCCTTGGCGAGCGTTTGTAGCTGGCCATTCATGCTATCATTTTTGACGGCCCAGCTGTGGTAGCGTGCTACTTCTAAGCGTTCGGGTATCCCGACAAAAAAGGGATCAGCGGTATCCAAAATCGTAGTAGGCATGCGCATGCCGTGCAAAACCTCACTCATATTGTAAAGCTCAGCGCCAAAGGCTTCGGCAATGGCTTGATGCCCCAGGCAAACGCCTAGGATATGCTTTTTGCGGCCGTAATGCTTTAACAACTCTGGCATAATGCCAGCCTCAGAAGGAATACCAGGACCGGGGGAAAGTAATATTTTATCGTAGCGAGCAACGTCTGCCAATTCGATTTGATCGTTGCGATAGACATCTAGTTGATCGCCATAGCCTAACTCTCGCAGGATGTGAACGAGATTGAAGGTAAAGGAATCGTAATTATCGAGGACGAGAATTTTCATGCTTAGCGATTGATAGTGTTTGCGAGTTCAAGGGCATTGCGCAGGGCGGCGAGTTTGTTGTGAACTTCTTCTAGTTCACTTTGGGGTACGGATTTAGAGACCACAC
>CAZHOC010000261.1:5231-6875 GCA_964534295.1 uncultured Bacteroidia bacterium
GATCAGTTGCATGGCGCGATGCTTGGGCGGTTGTATAGGCTATTTGCGAATCATAATGGCTTGGTTGAAGTTGCCATTGAAACCCAAATAGCCTATACAACCGCCATAATAGCCTCTATTGCCCTTTTCGTTGGCTTCGATCAGTTGCATGGCGCGATGCTTGGGCGCTCCCGAAAGCGTTCCCGCCGGGAAAGTATCTGCCACTAACTGCATGGAGGAAACAGTAGTATCAATCTTGGCCGTAACCTTAGACACCAAGTGGATCACGTGAGAGAAATATTGAATCTCTTTATAGGTATCTACCTTGACCTCGCTACCGTTGCGGCTTAGATCGTTTCGGGCAAGGTCCACTAGCATGACGTGTTCCGAATTTTCCTTGGGGTCATCGAAAAGCTTGCGGGCTAATTTGAGGTCTTCTTCGTCATTGCCCGTACGGCGGAAGGTACCTGCAATCGGGTGAATGGTAGCCTGCTCGTTTTCGATGATCAACTGCGCCTCCGGCGAGCTTCCCATCAATTTGAAGTTGCCATAGTCGCAATAAAAGAGATAGGGAGAAGGGTTGATCGAGCGCAGGGCGCGATAGACGTTAAATTCATCTCCTTCAAAGCCTTGCTGGAATCTACGCGAAAGTACAATCTGAAAGACATCTCCTCGCTGGCAATGATCCTTACCGGTTTGGATGATCTCCAAAAATTCTTCATCCGTTAGGTTGCTGCTTTCAGCTCCGCTGGCTTGGAAAGTAAAGCGAGGCAAAGACTGGTGATTGAGCAAAGATTCGATGCGATCAATACCCGTGGCACGGAGGTTATCCTCATGGCGATGCTCAAAAATGTACAATTCGTTGTGAAAGTGATCAAAGACCAAAACGTAACGAAAAGCCTGATAGATCAAATCCGGGATTATGCGTTCAGCGGAGCTGCCTCCCTCGATCTCAACCGATTCATAATGACGGACAGTATCATAAGCCTGATAGCCAAAAAGACCGTTATAGCTAAATTTGAAGTCTAATTGCTCGGGCGCAAAGCTGTTGAGAAAAGCCTGCAACATGGCCGGCAGATCCTTTTGTCCACTGACGGATTGAGTGGACTGACTGCCGTCCGGATACTGGATGTGCACCTCTTTGTTGGCGAGTTTAAACTCCGCCATGGGTTCCAAACAGATGAAGGAAAGCGGATTGGCATCACCATGATAATCCGAACTCTCGAGTAGGATCGGATTGGCATAATGGTCGCGTAGCCGCAGGTAAGCACTCACCGGCGTGATCGCATCGGCGAGAAGCTTTTTGTAACGAGTTTTGAGCGGGAATATCTTCATAATTGCTTCGCAATAATTGAGTCGAGTCAAAAGAAAAACGGCTTACAAGTCGTAGGACTGTAAGCCGTTGGATATATTTTCATTTACACAATAGGCTATCTCCCACGAAGATTCGTAGTTGAACGCCACCACCAAATTTTGTTACTGTGCAAAACTGAATTCATCATTCTTACTGATTTCGAAACAAATATATAGTGCCTTTATTATTCTTTCCAAAAAAGAGTGAGATTTTTTCAAACTTGATGCTTTTGCCAGGGATTACTGCTGCGCAGAACGCTTGTCTCTAGGGTGATTTCTGAGCTTTTCTGTGAAACGGAAGGAACAAAAGAT
>CAZHOC010000262.1:0-6865 GCA_964534295.1 uncultured Bacteroidia bacterium
TAAACTTTAGTGCGCATCAGTATTTGAAACTCTACTGCGCTCGACATATTTTGCGTAGCTACGGTTTTTTAAATCTGTATGATTCGAATGAGCGTTCTGCGCAGCAGTCGCCCTACTCTATCAACTTGAGGGCTAGCTCTACCTCCTCCGTCGGCATCTGACAGACCTTGTTTTGGCAGACGTAAATCATGGTCGCGCCCGGCACGGATTTGTATTCTAGCAATTCGAGTTTGCCTTCGGTCTCGCCGCCGATCAAAAAGGCATTGGGGAGATAATGCTGATCCAGCGCTTGGCGAGCCTTGGCAAAATCCTTCCCGACAATGGCGACTTCATAAGGCGTATTGACATGCCAGTTGAGTAGCACGCCCCAATTGGCATAGAAAGAAGCATTGGGCTTGGCATCCGCAATTACCGTTTGCAGCATGCGCTCCGACTTCTTGAGATATTCTTCTTTGTAGAGATAAGTGCCGAGCAAAAACAAGTCCTTGGCCAGCACAGAGTTCGAGCCGGGTATCACCTTGTCGATCAACTCGCGAGAGCGAGCAATCAACGGATCATCCTCATTGGAGGTATAATAAAACAAGCCCGAATTCTCATCATAAAAGTTGGTCAAACTATACTGCATCAAGGAATCGGCAAGGAAGAGCCATTCCTCCTCAAAGCTAGCTTGGTAGAGAGAAACGAAAGCTTCAATCACCGCCGCATAGTCATCCGCAAAAGCGTTGATCGAAGATTTGCCATCCTTGTGATTGCGGTAGAGACCGCCATCTTCACGGATCATTTCCTGACGGATAAACTGAGCGTTCTGCGCAGCACGATCTAAAAAACGCTGCTCACCAAATACGCGATAAGCATCCACATAGCCTTTGAGCATGAGGGCGTTCCAGGCGGTAAGTATCTTATCATCCAATCCGGGTGAGACTCGTTTGAGCCTCACTTTGAGGAGTTTATCATGACTACGGTTGAGTAAGGCTTCAAACTCATTTAATACGATTTCATTGTTTTCTGAAAACTCTTCCCTGGAAACCGTATGGTGTAAAATGTTGCTATGCTCCCAATTGCCTCCCTCCTTGACATTATAAAATGCTTTAAAAAGCGCGGCATCTTCACCTAATAATTCGTCTAGCTCTGCCTCGGACCAGACATAGTATTTACCTTCTTCTCCTTCGCTGTCGGCGTCGAGCGAAGAATAAAAGCCTCCATTCTTATCGCTCAATTCGCGCTCAATCCACTCGATACTCTGATAGACCACCTCCCTGTAGCGAGGATTTTTGGTGAGCTGATAGGCAGAGCTGTAAAGACTCACCAACTGCCCATTGTCGTAGAGCATTTTTTCAAAGTGCGGCACCTTCCAAACCGCATCGGTCGAATAACGCGCAAAGCCGCCTCCCACTTGGTCGTAGATACCTCCAGCTGCCATTTCGTCCAGGGTCTTCAGCACCGCTTGCAGGGCCTTGGGATTATTGTTTTGATGGTGGTATTGCAGCAAAAACTGATGCACCACTGGCATCGGAAATTTAGGTTCCCGATTAAGTCCGCCTCTCCTAAAATCGACGGTCTTCTCGACAGCCTGATACATTTCGCTTAGATCGCTTTCGGTAAAGGCCGCCGCTTCAGTAGGAGGCGCTACATCATTGAGTCTCTGGATACCCTCAGTAATTTGTCCCGCAGCTTTGGTGAGCATATCGGGCTTCTCGACTTTGAGTTTGATAAAGTGATTGAGCACCTTCAACCATTCATCCTTCGGAAAATAAGTGCCCGCATAAACCGGACGACCGTCTGGCAAAGCAATCGCATTGAGGGGCCATCCGCCACGCCCGATGATCATATTTGCCGCATCCATATAGATTTGATCCACATCAGGTCGCTCCTCTCTATCCACTTTGATCGCCACAAAATTTTCATTCATGACCCGTGCGACGGCGGTATCTTCAAAAGATTCATGTTCCATCACATGGCACCAATGGCAGGCTGCATAGCCCACACTGATGATGATCAACTTGTCTTCGGCTTGAGCTTTGGCGAGGGCCTCTTCGCCCCAAGGATACCAATTGACGGGATTATGAGCATGTTGTTGCAGATAAGGACTACTGCTCTCGGCCAGTTTGTTGATATAGGGATGCTCCTGCGCCGTCTGGTTTTGGCTACTACAAGCATTGGTCAGGAGGACGAGGAGGCTGAGGAGGAGGTACTGCGTCGCAGAACGCTTATTCACGGTATTCAAATTCTTGATAGTCAATTTCTTGGGTTTTGAGGTGCGATTGAATGATCTGCCGAGATTGAGGTGATTGATCGATGCCTAGCCAAGTGCGACCGAGTTTGTGGGCGCTAAGCAAAAAGCTCCCCGAGCCGGCAAAAGGATCAAGTACGATACTTTCGGGCAGGGAAGAATGCTGAATTATCCGAGCGAGCAGATCATGATTTTTTTCAGTGGGATAGCTCACATAAGAGAGGCCCTTATCTTTAAACTCCCAGACATCCTGCACTTTTTTGCCGGGATGATCTTTGGCAAACACCTTTTTGCGGGGATTACCGGTAGAAGACCACTCGATCAAGCCTTCGGCATCTAATTGATCCAACACTTCGCGTTTATAACGCCAATGACGGCCTTTGGGTGGGGGCATGCCTTTCCATTCCTGTCCGGTATCGCCATTGCGGGTCTCTCCTGGAGCATGTAGAGGATGTGTAGTATAGGCGCCCTTCTTGGGATCTTTTTTAGGGTATAAAGTAGCGAGTTCTTCTTCGGTCAAGGCTTCATATTGTGGCTCCCAAATCTGCTGATCACGGTTTTTGGCATAGTAAAGCACCATGTCCGAATAATTACCAAAGGCCTTGCGTGAGAAGTTTTTGGGATTGCATTTGATGCGGGTGAGGTCATTGAGGTGGTTGTCGTACCCAAAGACCTCGTCCATGATCAGCTTGACGTAATGCCCGATTTTTTTGTCGATATGGAGATAAAGAGAGCCTCGCTCCGATAACAAATCATGCATCAGGATTAAGCGTTGCCGGAGGAACTCTAAAAAATGATAATCTGGGGCGTGATCGATATAGGCTACCTGCTCATCGGGCTTGGCAAAACTCTGGCCCGTACCGAAGGGCGGATCGAGATAGATCAAGTCAACCTTCCCGTGGTAGCGTTCCCCGAGCAGGGACAAAACCGCAAGATTGTCGCCAAAGTAAAAGGCATTCTGGCTACTCCCCTCTCCTACTGGGCATAGCTTACCGATAGGCTTTTGTTGCCTGATCTGCTCCGCAGAACGCTTGCCCGGATATTGCAGGGAAATTTGATCCATTAGGAATTGGCAGGGAGAAATCGTTCGAGAAAGGTGCCTTTGAGATCGGCTTCATGGTCAATGTCAGAAAGCGTTGGCAAAAAGCGATACATTTTCTTGCCTTCCCGCAGGTCGCGTATGGTTTCGGGCAGCACATGCTCTGTACTCCACTCTTTGTCTTTGAAGACCTGATAGTAGGGAGCATTCATGCCGATAAGGTAGTAGCCGCCATCCTTGGCCGGGCCTACCACAAAGTCGCTTTGCTCCAATACTTCCAGCCCTTGGGCGAGGATGTCAGTAGTAAGCGCCGCGCAATCACTACCGATGATCTGAATCTTTTTGTAGCCGCGCCCGAAGCCCCATTCAAATGCTTCTTGCATGCGCGCGCCCAAGTCAGGTCCCGTCTGGGGGAAACGCTCATATCCAGCCTCTTCCCAGAGATCGGTTTCGGGATAATCATTGCCATACCAAACCGCCTTGTCGGCCTCCAGCGCTTGGGTGATTTTACAAGTATAAGCCAGGAGTTCTTGATAAATCGCCACGGCGGTATCATGCCCTAAGGTAGCCCCAAGACGGGTTTTGACCTTGCCTGGCACGGGATGTTTGACAAAAATGAGTTGCAGAGAATCGGAATGGGACATGCGTCAATTAGGCTTATAGAGGACAATTTACACAATCTCGTAGGATTGGTAGAGAAATCTGGTCAGGTGGCAGACTAATATTGCGAATGAGGGGCTAAAATATTTCTTTGAAGGACGTTCTTTTCCACTTTGCGGAACGATCATCTTGGGTGCGGCATACATGCACGCAGCTACCGATTTTGGCTGAATTGTAGGTGTGGCAGGCATGCCACACCATAGAAACAATCGTTCTGCGAAGCAGTCCCCCAAAGCAACTATCAAACAATAACAATACACATATGAAACACCTGAGCCTAATGCTTTGTCTGATCTTGGTCTTTGGATCGGCGGTGGTACAAAAGAAAGAGAAGAAAGATAAACGCCTTGAAGGGCTGGATGAAGAGTTGAATACCGTGCTAGAAACTTGGAATGCGGCGGGTTTTGCCGTGGCGATTGTCGAAAAAGATGAGATCGTCTACTCCAAGGGTTTTGGGATGCGCAATGTGGAGGAGCAGTTGCCGGTAACCGAAAACACTTTGTTTGCCATTGGCTCTAGTACCAAAGCTTTTACTTCTGCTTTGTTGGGACAATTGCGGGAGGAGACGGAACTCGATTTTGACGAAAGCCCGATCAAGTATATCCCAGAGCTACGCTTTTACAATGACGAACTCAACAATGGTGTCACCATCCAAGATATGATGTGCCACCGTACGGGTATCCCTCGCCATGACGTTTCTTGGTATTTGTTTCCGGCCAAGGACCGCGCTGAGTTGATCGAGCGCATGGCTTATCAGGAGCCTTTTACCGGCCTACGCAAAAGCTGGTACTACAACAATTTTATGTTTTTGACCCAAGGCGTAATCGCGGAGCGGATCACAGGTAAGGATTGGAAAGACAATATCGATGAGCGCTTTTTCACGCCCTTGGGCATGACGAATTCCAATTGTACCATAGATGAGATGACCGCTTTTGAGGATCATGCGACGGGTTATAGCAATGATGATGAGGAAGAGTTGGTCAAGGAAGATTATTACCGCATCGAAGCCGCGGCTATGGGGCCTGCAGGTAGTATCAATAGCAACGTCAAAGAAATGTCGGAGTGGCTCAAGCTCTGGATCAATGGCGGGATGTATGGTGAGGAGCAGATTTTGACCAATGGCTACGTGCGCGAAGCGATGACACCTCATATGGCCATGGGCGGTGTACCTTCCGCAGAATTGCCTAGTCTACATATGTCGGCCTACGGTTATGGTTGGTTTTTGAGCTCCTACAAAGGACGTTATCGCGTAGAGCATGGTGGCAATATTGATGGCTTTTCAGCTAATGTCGCTTTTTATCCGACTGATAGCATTGGTGTGGTGGTACTCGTCAATCAAAACGGCTCTGATGTACCGAGTATCGTCCGCAATATCGTGGCCGATCGCATGATGGACTTAGACAAAACGGATTGGAACGCCTTATTGCGCGAGCGCTTTGAAGAAGGTAGAGCTGCTCAAGAAGAAGCTACTGAAGGCAGTGAAGATGGTCGTCAAGCCAATACCCGCCCTTCTCACAATCTCGTGGAATACACTGGCAATTATTCCAATCCTGGCTACGGCAATGCCGATTTGATTCTCCGCAATGACTCTTTGATTTTGGAAACGGCTGATGGCGATTATTGGCTAAGTCATTATCACTATGATGTCTTCATGCCTTTTGAGACCAAGGGCGGCGTAGATACGACTGATAAGAGCCCACTGCTATTCAACTTTAGTACGGGTGCCGGCGGAGATATTAGTGGCTTTCATTTGCCAGTAGAGCCGACTATTGAGCCTGTGTTCTTTGAGAGAACTCCGCTTGCCGTTGAGATCGAGGAAGGCGTTCTGGAACAGTATGTAGGCGAATATGAACTAGGCGGAGCTGTCGTCAAAGTCTATATCAAGGACGAAAGCACCCTCTATGTTTTCGTACCAGGTCAGCCTGAATATGAGCTTTTACCTACGGGTGAAGACAAATTTGCGATCAAAATTCTAAACGGATATAACGTTGCCTTCGTAAAGGAGGGAGAATCTGTAACTTCTTTGAAGTTCATACAGCCAAATGGCACCTTTGTTGCAAAGAAGAAGTGAATAATAGATTCGAATAATCAAAAAGCGGTTCCCATTAATTTGGGACCGCTTTTTTTTATACCTATAGCAAAATTTCTAGGCTAGCTGTAGAGAAAGATTCCTATGTCTGATCAACATGCCCAAAACGAATAGCATACTGACTGCTCCCATACCCCACATCAAATAGGCCAGATTGATACTTAGTTGCCCGTAGGAGGCAATGCCGATGTTTTGCGTAGCAATCATGACCATGGCGAAGCGCGCAATCTCAGAGATGAGATAGGTAGCAGGTACTGGCCAGAGATGCTTGAGTTTAGTGGCGGAGATACGCTTTATCAGGCGACTACCGACTCCTAAAGCAATGATCAAACAGCTAATCTGCAGCGGGACATCACCCCATTGTAAAAAGGCACTCAACTGCTCTGGCAATATCTGATTGACCAAGACCGTAGCCGAAAGCGAAACGATCTGCATCAGATTGAGCATCATCTTCAAACCAAAAAGGATGAGGAAGGCAAAGGCAAAAAACTGCACTAAGCGGGTCCACGGTCTGGCTTTTTGGTATTCGGAGCTGATCACTTCTGCTGTGCCGAGGCGCTTTTGGCTGATCAGGAAAGCTTCTTCAGCACTGAGGCCTTGGCGCATGAGTTCGTTCGTTTGCTCGTAAAGATGATCCAGTAATTCGTCGCGGTCTATTGATGAGAGCATGCCCTGAGCATTGTAGGCATCTAGCTGATGTTGAATAGCAAGGTCTAAGTCAAACTCGGTTGATTGTTCCATAGTTGATTTAAGGTGAGGTTTACTAGCTTCCACTCTTCTTGCAGCTTGACAAGGGCGGATTTGCCTCTTTCATTGAGGGCATAATCCTTGCGATTTCTACCTTCGT
>CAZHOC010000263.1:0-6861 GCA_964534295.1 uncultured Bacteroidia bacterium
TTTCTATGATTTAAAGCTCTACTTGATTTTAGTAGTGAGTATAAAGTAGGGAGTACTAAGGTGCTCTCATATTTGTCTTTATACTTAATACTATATACTTCATACTGAAAAACGCTATGCTTAGAAACGGTATACTTATGCTGGCCGCCTCACTATATGTGTTTACGGCTCAAGCCCAGGAGAAATTTTCTAAAACCTTTGGCGGAGAGAGAGATGAGCACGCTATGGCGGTAACCAATACCGCTACTGGCGACTATGTCGTGGCTGGTTTTACCAATTCATTTGGATCTGGTAAGAGCGACGTTTGGGTGATGAAGCTTGATCAGTTTGGAGGCGAAGTATGGCGTCAATTTTTTGGAGATCCTGATTATGATTGGGCCAACGACCTAATCGAAACCCGCGATGGCAACTATGTGGTTGCCGGTTATACTCGTGATAAGGTCAGCGGGAAAAACAATGCTTGGGTATTTCAGCTCAATCGCCACGGTGAGCTTATGTGGACTCGCACCTTTGGTGGGAGTGATGCCGACGAAGCACGTTCCATCATTCAGACTAAAGACGGAGGCTTTGCAGTAGCGGGATTTTCCTATTCAAACTCTAAAGGTAAGAGCGATATCTGGCTGCTACGCCTCAATGCGGTAGGGGAAATCCTTTGGGATCGCCAATATGGCGGTAGCGGTATCGAAAAAGCATATTCTATTCAAGAGACTGATGACGAAGGCTTTGTCATCGGGGGATATCAGCATTATAATGAAACCAATCGTGCCGATATGCTAGTAGTCCGTACGGACCGTAATGGCAAAGGTATCTGGCGTAAAGTCGTGCGCGCTCCCGGCAATGATGTGATCGAATCTGTCCTCCAAACCAATGAAGGTCAGTTTCTCGCCGCTGGCTGGCGTTATAACGAGTCCAACGGCAGCTTAGATGGTTGTCTCATTCACCTCAGTGCTAGCGGACGGGTGCTCAAAGAACATCTCCTCGGGGGCACAGGCAAAGACGCCTTCTACGATTTGATTCATACCAAGGACGGTGGCTATCTACTCACCGGCCAAAGTACCTCTTTTAGTAAATCATCCGATCTGTGGATGGTCAAATTAGATGCTCGTCTGCGTCAAACTTGGCAAAAGCGTAGCTTGGGAGAAAGCGATGATTATGGTCGTGCGGTAACCCAAGTAGATGATGGTGGCTTCCTGGTTACGGGGGGCACCAAAAGCTACAGTCGCGGTGGCAGTGATATGTGGGTGCTCAAAACCGACACTCGCGGTAATTTCGCGAATCATCCAGATGCCGTACAAGATGCCCTGTCTGATCAAGAGCCCATCGTGGTCAACAATGATCAAGAAGATCCGCTACAAGCCTTGCTCAAGCCCAATCTTTACATCTTGTCTGTGGGAGTTTCCAAGTATGATGATGAGACCTCCAATCTCACTTATGCTCATTCTGATGCCGCTTCCCTAGCGAGCAAGTTCGCCACTCAGCAAGGCAAGCTGTTCAACAAAGTCGAAATCAAGCAGTACCTCAATCAGGAGGCGACGCTTACCAACATCAAAACGGGGATCAACTGGCTAGAACGCCAGGCTACCCAAAAGGACATGATCCTGGTCTTTATCTCCGCTCATGGAGCGCTGGATAACAAAGGCAATCTCTACATCCTGCCGACCGATTATCAGGCGCATAACCTCTTTGCCACGGCCATGAACATTCGCGATCTGACCGAAGGGATGAACGGTACCCCTTGCAAAAAGCTTATCTTTTTGGACGCTTGTCATAGTGGTCAATCTGGCTATGATCTGCTAGAGTTTGCCTCGATTAAGGCCGTCAATCTCAACAAGGTAGTTACGGAGCTTACAGAGGCAGAGCCTGGGGTTACAGTAATGACTTCTTCCAGTGGTAAAGAATACTCTTACGAAAATCCCATCTGGGGCCACGGTGCTTTTACCAAGGCATTGCTCGAAGGCCTAGACGGCGAAGCTGATTTCAATCACGATAATGTGATCTCTCTGCTGGAACTCAACCTTTATGTTACTGAGCGCGTCAAGAGCCTCACCGATGGCCGTCAGCATCCTTATACACCCATCAACCTTTTTGGTAATATCCCGCTTTTTGTCTTGAAGGAGTAGGTTTTTAGCTACTGCTTCGCAGAACGCTTGACAAATTTCGAATGTAGAATATCGAATGTCTAATGTTGAAGGAACTCAGTATTGGGGTTTTTACTTTTGGACCTGCTGCGCAGAACGATAGAACTCCGAATGTCGAATATTGAACGCCCAATGATGAAGGGATTGACAAAACTTCAAAATTCTACATTCTGCATTCCCATTCCCGCGTTCCGCGCAGCGGTAAAAAAAATGCCCAACGCGATCTCAGTGATCAACATTGGGCATAGAAATATATTTACAGACTCTTCTTCCCTACTGCTTCGCAGGACGCGCAGTCTTAGGATCAAATTCCCAGTTTAGGATTTTGTAGAAGTCATACTCTTCAGGATTGTCGACAATCTCCTTGGCTGCTTCATAATCAGGCTCGCAAAGTACGTGCAAGTCGTGCAAGAAGATCTGGGCCAATGGACCGTCGATGTCTACTAAGCGTGGTGGGATTTTACCTGTGCTCTTGTCTTCGATATCGCTCAAGAAAACGGGACGGATATCGTTACGTGGGGTGGTAGAGACAATCGCACCACTTACGCCTTGGTGATAAAGCTTATTCACACCCAAACCTAGTAGGGTACAATAAGTGAGGTCAAAAGCCACTGGATCACTACAGCGTACTTCATACCCCAATTCTACCGGACGGCTCTTGATCGAGAGGCCAATCTTTTTCAACTCACGCTGTACGAGCATGTTGAAGATGTGAGCTTTAGAAACATTACCAAGTTCTGGGTGGCCGTGATCGTCATAAGTAAAGTTGACGCCACAGTTATTGATCTCGTCATCGCTCAAAGAGTGAAACACCCCCTCAGATACCATCGCAACGCCATAATCAACTCCGTCAAGTTTGCGGGCGATCATAGAAGAAACGATCACTTTGACGATGCGGTCGATGGTAATCTCCGTATTGGCAAACATCTCAGGGATTACAATCACTGGGAAGTGGCAACTCGCGGCAATCTCGAAAGCCAAGTGACCGGCAGAACGACCCATAGCCGATACTACAAACCAGTTTCCACTCGTACGAGCATCTTCATAGACAGTATTACCAATACGTACCCCTTCATTTTTGGCAGAGTTAAAGCCAAAAGTAGGCATCCCTTCGGGCAACGGTAAGTCGTTGTCGATGGTCTTAGGGACGTGGATGTTGTGGATCGATAGATTGTTGTTGGTCAAAAACTTGGCGATACGGTTTGCCGTCGAAGCCGTATCATCACCTCCTACAGTAACGAGGAGCTTGACGTTATTCTCTTCAAAAAACTCAGGACGAAACTCATCATCCTTTGGCTTATGGCGGCTCATACGTAGCGCAGAACCTCCTTTATTGAAGATACGATCGGCAAATTCAAAATCTACGTCAACGTATTCTGCTTGGCCATTGAATAGGTTTTTGTAACCATCATGTAGGCCGATGACTCTAAAGCCATCTTTAAGAAATACCTTAGAAACAGTACTGACAACTGTGTTGATACCTGGAGCAGGACCTCCAGCACAAAGTATAGCGACTGATTTTTGCATGTGCGTATGTTTTTATCAGAATTATTAGCGAACGATTTCGAGCAGTCTAATGTCAAAGACTAGGACTGCATTGGGGGGAACTAATTCTTTGCCACGATTGCCATAACCTAGCTCAGGGGGCAAAAACAATTCCCAGCGGTCACCTGGCTTCATCATAAGTAAAGCTTCTGTAAGTCCAGGTAATAATAGTTCTACAGATACTACACTGGTACTATCTGTATCGGTATGAGTAGTAGAAAAGGTGGTGCCATCTAAGAGCGTACCGTCAAAGGCTACTCTTACTTCGTTTTTGATGGTAGGTGGTACACCTGTGCCTTCTTCAATTACACGGTATTGGAGACCACTAGCCAAGCTGATTACCTTTTCTTTGGTGCCATTTTCGCGCAAAAACATTTGGCTTTTGATCGAATTTTCAGCGGCTTGCTTTTGATTTTGTAGCTGTTGTTGTGATGCGATCTTTTGGTTCAAAACCGCAGAAAGGCGATTGGCCGTTTCCTGGTCTATAACAAGCTCGCTCGAATCTAGTACATCGTTATATGCTTGGTAGATAATCGCAGGATCGAGTTCGATTTCATATCCAGAATATACTCTTGCGATATCCATACCGACTAGATACGATAAGCTATCGTTTTGGCTTTGTAGTATCTTTGTTGAAGGTGATTCAGTACCACAGGCTGCCAATAATAAGAATGCGGGTAGTAGGCTGGTACAGAAATGTTTGAGCATAAGAAAGAGTTCAAAATTGGGTTGACGTTAAGACTCCGCGCAGCAAATTAACGCAAAGAATTCAGTTTCTCCCCATTTTCCTTGAAACAAATGAAATTCTCGGTTAATATTGAATAATATGGTACTCACCCCACAACTCCTGACAGAAACCGAGGCTTTTGCCCGCAATATACTGGAAACCCAGCTTCCGGAAGGGTATACCTACCATACCCTCGACCATACGCTGGAGGTTTTACAAGCAACTGAAACCATTGCCAACTATCTTCAACTATCTGAAGATGATAGACTCGTTCTCAAATTGGCGGGTTGGCTGCATGATTTAGGCTATCGGGATCAGTATGTCGGCCATGAAGAGGTCGGGATGCAGATCGCCCGCGATTTTTTGGGCTCAAAGCAAGTGCCTGAGGAGACAATCAAAAAAATTGAATCTATCATCGAAGCGACTCGCTTGGATCAACCTCCCCGCAATTTGCTAGAGGAAGTCATCAAAGATGCAGATCTCTCCAATTTGGCAACTCCTGATGCGCTGGAAAACTCTGAAAAAATCCGCAATGAGTGGAAGATCTTTCTCAATCGTAGCTTCTCTGACGAAGGCTGGAACCAATTCAACTACCGCTTTTACAAAGAATACATTTACTATACTTCCTATGGGAAGGACGTCTTAGCGCCGGGCAAGGCACAAAACGTCAAAAAGCTCAAAAAGCGGCTGCGCAAAAATGAGAAAAAAGTAAATGAAGAGGCACGCATCAAGACCCAACTTCAACTAGCGGCTCAGGCCGAGAAGATTGGGAAACTGACCAAAAAGCTCAAAAAGCTAAAGAAGCAGGTTCCTGATCGAGGGATTGAGACCATGTTTCGGGTTACCTATCGTACCCACATCAATCTCTCATCCATCGCGGATAATAAGGCCAATATCCTGCTCTCGATCAACGCGATCATCATTTCCATCGTGTTTGGTAGTATCCTCAAAGACGCGGATAATCCCAACTATGTGCTCTGGCCGGGCTTTTTGATGTTGGGCGTCAGTCTTGGGACCATGATCTTCGCGATTTTATCTACCCGGCCCAAGGTAAACTCTTTGAGCTTTACCAGAGAAGATATCTCTCAAAAGAAGACCAATCTCCTCTTCTTCGGAAACTTTCACAATATGAATCTTGGCGATTACCAATGGGGGATCAATGAGATGATGAAAGACAGCGAATACCTCTACGGGACTATGTCCAAGGATATCTACTTCTTAGGAGTGGTCTTAGCCAAGAAATTCCGCCTCCTCCGCTATTCCTACAACATTTTTATGTACGGGATGATCGGAGTGATTGTCTTTGCGCTGTTGATTTATCTATTCTTTCCAGACAAAGCGACGGGAATTCCGAATCTGTAGGAATTTCGAATAATGAATAGCGAACGCCCAATGTTGAAGTATTTCAGCATTGGGCGTTTTTGATTTTTTACTGCTTCGCAGAACGCTTATTTCTATTTCGCGAAGCGACAGGTTTAGGGAAAATTTAAACTCAGGAGGACTACTACCCCATGTCCATCAGATATTCGCTATGTGCGCGCATGCATGCCGCACCCTAGAGACAATCGTTCCGCGCAGCGGTGAGCATCAAAAGACTACTCACAGCGATCCTCCTCTAAATCCTCATCCAGCAGCATGATAAACTGAAAAGTCTGGCTGAGGCGAGGGAAAGGCGTTTCCTTACCCATAAGGTTGAGCAGCACGATTTCTTCGTTTTTGAATTTATTTTCGATATGATCCATCATGCCGTGTAGGCGATCGCTTTCACCGAGGCGATCATAATTGGGTTTCATATCTCGGAAATAGCGAGAGATTGTCAGCACCTGTCCATCGACTGGGGAGGAGTCGAAGTAGTTGAGACGGTGCGCCAAAGACGGAAACTCCCAACGGAAGGACTCTTTGATATCGGTATGCAAAGCCCCAAACTGAGCGTAATAGGTACCATTTTTCATATAAGGTTGGAGGGTCAGGAAGTTTTTGTACATCCGTTCCTCACGTTCTTGCCATTTTTGTGGAAAGAGCATCAGACGAAGAAAATCGAAACCAAAACCCTGCAAGGTGTTTTCGACGATCATCTGAAAGCGAGGAAAATCCTCGCCCCAATAATTACGGTAAAGCTGCTCTCTTTTGGCGATATCTTTATTGAGGCTGCGGAAGTAGCTCTTGACTTCGCGTTCTACGAAGTAGTCTGAACGATGAAGGTCTCTTAGCTTGGCGATCTTGCGGGCGATCTTGCGATGAGGGGTTTTCTTGGGCAAGATGGTATGCAAACACTGGATGGCCAATTCGGCCGAATGCTCTAGATCAATGCCTGTAACCTGAATATGGTCCTCTTCAGGAAGCGTTTGATTGTAAGCATAGATTTCTTTGAAGAGTGCCAACTGATTTTCAGGGCAAACTGGAATATCATTAACCACTTTATCGAGCAGGCGTTCGTCCCCAGTTTGGAGA
>CAZHOC010000264.1:0-5656 GCA_964534295.1 uncultured Bacteroidia bacterium
TCATGCTGAACGTTTACCCATCCTTGACTACCTGCTCCATCTGCGGCAGTACCAGTCCAGCCAAGACCTGAATTACATGGTCCTCCAAACTGGCCTCCATTAATGGTATTGTCATTATACCAATTGACCTGATCAAATAAGTTACCAATGGTATTGAAGGTCATACCGCCATCAGTAGAAACCGAAAAGGAGGCTCCATCCCAACTATATTCAGTCTCCCAATAAGCCATAAAGGAAATAGCCGGACGATTTAAATTGGTAAAATCAAATACTGGACTTTCGATGTAGGAGCTATTATTTCCGGCATAAGTACCAGTGGTATTTCCTGTCATCCAAGAGTTTGGAGGAGAAAAGGCAGTATTGATCACAGTCTTTGCTGGAGTCCCTAAAGACCAACCATTTATACCGCCCGTATTCGGGACCCAAGGGTTAGTCGAGAGACCATCAAAGTTTTCGAAATAAGGAAAATTCGTAATCTGAGCCTGAGTGCCCAGTGGCAAAGCTGCCATTAAGCCCAAAAGAGCCCAAATTCGTACTGTAATAGTGAGTGTTGATTGGTACTTCATTGTAAGGATTGGTTACGAACCGATGATCTGAAGATTCGCTAAGATTCAAAAATAGCATTTTCTGGATTTCCCTCTATCTATCATTACAAAAAAATTACGTTTGACCCTAACTCTATATTATTATCTATTAAAAATAGCGCATTCCTATCGCTAGGAACACGCTATTTGTTGTAATCACAATTAATCTTTAGAGGTATTGCTGTACTCTATGCCATGGGCCACCATTTACGGCCTCTATTCCAGCAGATCTTAATTTTGAAGCTGCAGAGCCACTTCTTGCTCCTGAGGCGCAGCAAGTAACCACCGGCTTGTTCATTTTTTTGATTTTATCAATCTTCCCTCCGATTTCATTAAGAGGGATGTTCTTAGACCCTTTGACGTGCCCGCCTTGATATTCCCTTGGCGTACGCACATCAATAATTACGGCGCCCTTTTCTATCCACTCGCCGATATCCTCTTTGGGTCCACCTAACATATTTTTCAAAAAATCAAGCATATCTTTTTCTTCCTTTGATTAATATATCCTCAAATAATGCATGTTTTTTTTCTTATGCTGTGATTTCGGTCACTTTCGCTTTTTTTCTACCTTTGGTTAAGCCAAAATTCTCTCTATTCCGCTACACGCTATATGAATCATACTATCCGAAAGCTCTTGCTTAGCTTTCTATTTCTATATTCTTTATCATTTCTTCAAGGGCAAATCGTCCGAGTCAATCCGACAAATCCTAGCGTCGAAGACAGCGTCACTATCATTTTTGATGCTAGCCAAGGCAATCGCGCGCTCAAAGGTCATCGCGGTCCGGTTTATATGCATACTGGAGTAATCATTGGCACCCCTGAGGAGCCCAGTGGTTGGCGCTATGTACAAGGGGAATGGGGTACCGATGACCCAAGGATGCGGATGAAAAAAATAGGCACAGATCTTTACCAGATCAAATTTCATATTCGCTCATTTTATGGCATCCCGCCAAGCGAAGCCTTACTTCAGCTCTCCTTTGTCTTCCGTAATCAAAACGGCTCCTTAGTAGCCAAACAAATTGGCGAATCTGACATCTATTACCCTCAATTAGAAGTCCTTGAGCATGGTCCCTTAGAAAAGGCTAATGCCTCAAATGCTCAATTCATGTCACGATTGAAGAGCATCAAATCTTTTAGAGACGGGAGCATCTTATTAGGATCAGGAGAGCAGGCTATTCTTTTGCGCTCCTTCGGAGAACGCTCATTTCAACTAATTTACTATCCCCTGGGGTTTAGCGAAATTCCTAATTCTGAAGCGGTGATCGCCAATTCAGAAGTCTTCACAAACTCCTACGATCCTTATGGTACCAAACCCATTTCGATCCCCTTAGCCAATCAATACAGTCTCCATATCGAACGCGAGCCCTTTTATTTTTCTCTTAGGAAAGGGGGTGAAACCATCTGGGAACTAGAAAAAGGCTTCTTTTATCATACCAATGATCCTCAAATTGGCCCATTAAGCGGTCTAAGAGCCCAGCTTAGTCCCAGCGAACAGATTTACGGGACCGGATCGAGAGCCTTGCCCATCAACCGTAGAGGTCAAAGGCTATACGCATACAACACTGCCTCCTATGGATACACTTTAGGTGAAGACGACCTTAATATCAGCATCCCAATGGTGCTTTCTAATAAAGGATACGCCCTTTTCTTTGACTCCTATCGCCGGGCTTATTTTGATATTGGACAGACTGATAATGAGGTGCTAGAGTTTGGCGTCAAGGATAGTATGCTTTCTACTTTCGTCATCTTCGATGAACGCCCAACTCACCTACTCGAAGAATATACACGCTTAACGGGAAGACAACCTCTGCCACCACGTTGGGCCTTAGGCTATATCCAATCTCGCTTTGGCTACAAAACCCAAGCAGAGGCTGAAGAGATCGTAAATAAAACCAAAGCTGCGGGTATCCCGCTAGACGCAATCCTAATGGATTTATATTGGTTTGGAGGCACGGAGAGAATGGGAGACCTCAAATGGGACCGTACTGCCTTCCCCAATCCGGAAGGCATGATCGATAATTTTGACAAACAAGGTGTCAAAACAATTTTGATTACCGAGACCTATTTTGTCGAAGGGACCGATCATTACGAAACCCTATCTGACAAAGGCCTCTTTGCCAAAGATGAAAATGGCCTCAGCCTTAAAATTCCAGATTTCTGGGCCGGACCAGCTGCCATTTTAGATGTAACCCAGGCTGAAGCCAAAGATTGGCTATGGCCCTTTTATCAAAAGCAGATAGATATAGGCGTTGCGGGTTGGTGGAGTGACTCAGGCGAGCCAGAAAACCACCCTTTGAAAATGCGGCATGAGCTGGGTAAGGCTGAGGACATCCATAATGTATATGGCTCCCATTGGTCCAAGCTACTCTTCGAGCAACACCAATATTATAATGCAGATTATCGGTTTTTCAACTTAACTCGCTCTGGTTATGCGGGGATGCAGCGTTTCGCCACCTTTCCTTGGTCTGGAGACGTTAGCCGCTCTTGGGATGCCTTCCGCGCCCAGCCGATGATCATGTTGGGGGCCGGACTAAATGGAATCGCCTATATGCATGCCGATCTAGGGGGCTTTACCGGTGGACCTAAAGATCCAGAATTATATCGCCGATGGCTTCAAATGGGCACTTTTGTCCCGATAATGCGCGTCCATGGGGATGCTAGCGCTTTTGCTCCTGAGCCTATCTTTTATGATGAATTTACCCAAGGGGTAGTCAAGAAATTCATTAAGCTCCGCTACCAGCTAATGCCTTATAACTATACCTTAAGCTATCAAAACCATACGCAAGGCGCTCCTTTAGCCAGACCTTTTTGGTACCACTATCCCAACGATAGCACTGCTGCTAGTATTGACAATGCCTACTTATGGGGAGAAAATATTGCCGTTTTTCCGATTTTTGAGAAGGGAGCCACTAGCGTGGAACGCTACCTTCCTGCAGGGCAATGGTATGATTACTGGAATGATGAAGTATGGCGAGGAGGTTCTTTCAAAGAGTTTCGTCTAAGCCAAGAAAACATGCCCCTATTTGTTAAGGCGGGAGCTTTTGTGCCCATGTTTGAAAAAGCCGTTGAAAACAGCTCTCAGATCAATGGGAAGTCATTTGAGATTCACTATTACTTGGGAGAATCTGCTTCTGAGGGTCAACTATTTTGGGATGATGGTATTAGTACCGAAACTCTGAGAAGCAAACGATATCAGCTACTAAAGTTCACGGCCAATCCTAGCCCTAAAAAGATATTCCTAACTATCTCAAGCCCTGAGAAGACCTATTACAATAAGCTAGAAACGCTTATGATCTCCCTGCATGGCCTTGATGATCCCCCCGCCAAGGTCAAGATCAATGGCAAAAAAATCCCCTTAGTGCCTGTAAACAGTATGGATGAGGAGGGGAAAATATTTCGCATACCAGTAGTCTTTAAGGGCGAAAATGTAGAGATTGAAATCAAACGATAATATGGAGGCCTGGAAAAAAAGCTATACGCAATTTGACGCCAATCGAGTGGAGATTGAGGAAACTCTATTGGGGCTTTCCAATGGCTTCTTACAGAGCAGGGCCTACTTCGCAGAGGGATTTAGTGGGACAAGCAGTAAAAACGCCTATTTACCTCCCTACGCTTTGGTTGATTGGGCAGAATTAGGATTGGAAATAGATGGTGAAAAAATCGACTTGGCCAAGGCCAAGGTTGAAGATTATCAACATCAGCTCAATCTGCGGGAAGGTAACTTGAAGCGAAGTTTTACGGTCAAACTACAAAATAAGCATAGCCTACGTATTGAGTGCACCACTTTTTGTGCGTTAGAGAAACCAGAAGTAATTGGCCTTCGATATAGCGTAATCCCTCTCAACCTTCCGGCTCGTCTCCAACTAAGCCTTGATCTTAAGGCTCCTTTACAAAAATCCTGGCGTGAAGTAAGTCGTCAAAATCAGTCTAATGAAGGCTTTCTCCTCCTCCAACGTAATCAAGATTATGTATGTAGCGGGATGCGTTATGCGATCTTTCAAGACGCATATAAACTAGACTGTAATCCTCAAACGGATAGCCCTTCAGGCCACATCAGACATTTGATCAGTTTGACCTTACCTAAAGGCTCTCAAACTACGATCTATAAATTTACAGCTCATCATCATTCGGGACATCACCCCCCAGAAAGATTACTCCATCATTGCCAGCAAAGTCTTAGCGATGTGTTTAGTAAAGGTTTTACCTTATTGTTGGCGGAGCAAGCCGAAGCTTGGCGCAAATGGTGGGATGCGCAAGCCTTAAGCATCAAGGCTTCGGAAGAGGTACAACAGCACTTCTTTTACAATCACTTTCAGCTGAAGCAATTAGCGGGTCAAAGCAAGCAATTACTCGCCAGTCGTGCATTTAACTTAAAGCAGCAAAAGGGTCAAGATTGGGGCCAAGAAGTTTACCTACTCCCCTACTACTTATGGCAAGGAGATAATCGTTCTGCGGAGCAGATACTAAGCTCACGATATGAGGGCCTAAAAGAAGCACAGGAATTAGCTTCTCAAATGGGCTTTGATCGCGGGGCTGCTCTCTTCCCGGCCCGTTCCTGGTATGGAAGAGAAACCGTAGAAGACCTCCGCCTAAGCCAACAACAGATCTTTAGGAACGGACTAATTGCATGGGCTATCAATCAGTTTCACCAACATACTGGAGAAACTTCTTTCCTAGCAGAAAAAGGTTCCGAAATCTTGGTCGCCATCGCTCGCTTCTTTGCAGATAGGGTCAATTACTCGCCAAGAAAACAGGCTTATGTTTTGCTCGCAACCACAGGCCCAAATGAATACGAAAGTAGCGTTTCTAACAATTGGTTGACAAACTATCTGTGTAAATGGACTTTAAACTATGCGGTAAAAACCCTACAGTGGCTAAGGGAAAATGAGGCAGTACTGTATGCCGGTTTGATTGGAAAAACGGATCTTGATTTTTCCGCCGAAACTCGAAATTGGGAGAGAATCGCCGAAAGCATGTTTTTGCCTCAATACGATGAGATGAACCTGATTTTACAGCAGGATGGCTTTCTGGACAAAGAACAATTACAGGAAATTTCCCCTTCTCAGCGGCCC
>CAZHOC010000264.1:5697-6850 GCA_964534295.1 uncultured Bacteroidia bacterium
TGTGGGAGAAATGGTCGGAGGATCGTCGGCTTCGTAGCCCATTTTTGCAACAAGCAGATGTACTTTGGGCATTTTACTTATTTCCGGACACTTTTGATCCGGATGTCGAGCGGATCAATTACGAATTTTATGCTCCGAAAACGGTACATGAGGCGCCCTTATCCAACTCTTTGCATAGTATCCTCTTAGCCAAACAGGGAGACCTTGGGCAAAGCATGAAACTACTCGGGCAGGATCAAGCAGAACGAGAAAGTTCAACTATTCTGCATAAACGAGAAGGCCTCGATGTCCCCTCGCTGGCAGGTCCTTTTTTGATGCTCGTAAATGGCCTAGCACAGGCGTTCGTTAAAGACGGCATCTTAAACCTAAATCCTCAGCTTCCAAGTTCCTGGGAGGCATACAGTCTGAACCTCCACTGGCAACAAAAAAGTATTAGGGTGCAAGTAGAAGAGCAAAAACTAAAAATCACCAATCGGACTGGAGAAGAAATCCTATTACGAGTGAGAGAGGAAGAGATAAGTTTGGCAGCTAACGCTAGTTGGGAGAGTTAGTTTTTTAGGCCCTGCCTAACGCGAAAACAATAGTTCTCGGTACTTGGGAAAAGGCCATTTTTCATCCGGAAGGTTTTGCTCCAAAAAATCGATCTGGGCCCGAATACGCTCAAAACAAGGCAATACACTCTCTGCATAGCCATAGGCTTTTGCGTGCACCTCCTTTGCAGACAATCCAGCCTCTGTCATTTTCATGTTTTCAAGCTCCGCAAATAGCTCGTTGACTGATTTGCCAATTTTACCGGCTATACTCCTTTGGGTTGCCACGGATTCGTTTTTAAATCCTGCAGCACTAGCCATCTGGATGCTATCAAAGAGGGAGCGTTGATAATCAAGCGCTAAAGGAATCACCTGTGTCGTCCCAATTTCATAGAGGCTATCTGCTTCAGCAGAAAGTTGGTTGAGATAACTTTCTAGCAATATTTGATGACGAGCGTTTAACTCTGATTCAGAAAACAGATTGGTTTGGGCAAATAATTTACTGGCCGCTTCCGACTTTAAGCCCTCTAAGGCAGCAGGAGTATGGGGAGGATCAAATAGTTTACGCTTTTTAGTTTCCTTGATCCATGCCTCACTATAGCTATCCCCTTCGAGCACAATAT
>CAZHOC010000265.1:0-6843 GCA_964534295.1 uncultured Bacteroidia bacterium
AACTTTGGTGACTTTGGTATTGATGTTGGCGTGGCCTTTACCGCCTATCAACACGAAATTGTTGAAATTGACGGAGTCCAAGAGTCTTTCTTCTCTACTGGTGGGGATACGCGTATTGGTCGTACTTCTATCAATGCGATCAACAATCCTATTGGTACTTTCTATGGTTTCCAAGCTGATGGTATATTCCGCACTCAGGAAGAAGTGGATGCCCATGCTATGCAAGATGGTGCTGCGGTAGGTCGCCTTCGTTTCAAAGACCTAAATGAAGATGGTGTCATCAATGATGACGATTTAGGTATCATCGGTAGTCCTCACCCAGATTACACTGTGGGACTTAACCTCGGTTTGAGTTACAAAAACTTTGACCTCACTATGTTCATCTTCGGTAGCCAAGGCAACGAAATCTTCAACTACAATAAACTGTTTGAGGTATTCCGTTTCTTCAATACCAACGTACGTAAGGAGGTGCTCACCGAAGCTTTCCATCCTACAAACAATCCTGATGGTACATTACCGATTATGGATGAAAATGACACCTTCAGTGAACGTCCAAATAGCTTCTACGTAGAGGATGCTTCTTATATCCGACTCAAGCAAATGCAATTGGGATACACCCTCCCATCTGGCTTATGCTCTCGCCTCGGAATAGGCAATGCAAGACTTTATCTACAAGGTCAAAACCTCTTCACGATTACCAACTACAGTGGCATTGATCCTGCCCTTTCAAACTTTGGGGTACGTGGTAACAGTGATCAGTGGAACGGAAATGATTTTGGAAACTATCCGTCTTCCAAAGTCTTCATGGCTGGTATCTCTTTAGGACTATAATCCTTGCTAAAAGCTAAAAAAGAAAACAATGAAAAAACTCATAATTAGAATCACTCTAGGACTTGCACTGACCGCTGTGTTAGTAGCTTGTTCCGAGGAGTTTCTGAATATAGCGCCACAGGCTGCCCTAGATGAGGGAACCTTGGCAAACGAAGCGGGTGTAGAGGCTGCCTTGATTTCGGCTTACTCTATGCTAGATGGTTGGAACCATGACTGGGGGCAGTTTTCTCCTCCATGGCCTACCGCCGGTAGTAACTGGATTTGGGGTAGCGTTACTTCAGACGATGCTTACAAAGGCTCAGAACCTGGAGACCAAGGTGAGATTACTCAGCTTGAGCTTTTCCAATGGAGTCCAGGTAACACCTATTTTGAAGGGAAGTTCAAGGCTCTTTACGAAGGCGTTTCTCGTTCAAATGCTACTCAAAAATTGATCAACAATACCGAAGATCTAGACGCAGATGTGAAAGCCCGTGTGGAAGGTGAATTACGCTTCCTGCGCGCTCACTTCCATTTTGAAGCTTGGAAAATCTGGGGTAATGTACCCTACTACACCGAAGAGGATGCTGATTTCCGTAAGCCAAATACCACGGATATTACGCCAAATATTCAGGCCGATTTCCAAGCAGCGATTGACAATCTTCCCGATGATCAAGCTCAGGTGGGTCGTGTTACTAAAGCAGCTGCTCAAGCTTATATGGGCAAATTACTGCTCTATCAAGGTGATTACTCAGGAGCTAAAGGCTTCTTAGATCAAGTTGTTGCTAGTGGCAAGTACAGCCTGCAAGATTGCTTCCATGATATCTTCACTACAGGAGGTGAAAATGGAAATGAGATGATTTTCTCCATCCAGGCATCTGTTAATGATGGTACCTCAGAAGGACAAAACGGTAATTTCGCTGACCGTCTCAACTTCCCTCATGGGGGCTCTCCTTTTGGTTGCTGTGGATTCCACCAGCCTTCTCAAAATCTCGTTAACGCTCACCGAGTTGATGCCAATGGTCTACCATTGCTAGATACCTTTAATGATGCGGATCTAGACTCTACCGAAACTACTGACCCACGTCTAGACTGGACGGTCGGCCGTGATAATGTACCCTACCTCGATTGGGGCACCCATGGTCCAACTTGGATTCGTGCTCGTGCATGGGCCGGACCTTATAGTCCCAAGAAATTTACCCACGCCAATGGTGAACAAAGTAGCGTAGGTTGGTCAAATATTCAGCTGAGCCCAGTAAACATTCCGATCATTCGCTATGCGGATGTACTGCTAATGTTGGCCGAGTGTGAAGTAGAACTCAACAACCTTGAACGCGCTCGGGAATTGGTCAATATGATCCGGATGCGTGCTGGTAATTGTGCCCAAGGCGGTAGTGGTGGACCTGTAGTCATCGATGATGCGAGTATTACTTGGGCTACCTATGATGTTCAGCCTTACAATGATGCTTGGACGGATCAAGCTGTAGCACGCAAAGCAGTGCGCATGGAGCGTCGCCTCGAGCTAGCCCTGGAAGGGCATCGCTTCTTCGATCTCCGTCGCTGGGGTACAGCCAAGGAAGTACTCAACGCTTATTTCGCGGTGGAGGAAACTAAGCGATCTTATATGACTGCTACTAATGGCTACGAAGATCGTCATGATCTCATGCCTCTACCTACCGTACAAATTGAATTATCTAAGGTAGAAGGATCGGCTCAGTTGATCCAAAACCCTGGATACTAAGATATTGTAAGTTTAGTGCACATTTTTAGTAGTTAGTAAGTGCATTATTAGCGGAGGAAGGAGGCAGTTTCTGCCTCCTTCTATTTTTTGTTTTGTATCTTGAATTTGAAAACTACTACTCATGAATTGCTACCCTAGATTGGGGGTATGTACCCTGTGTTTGAGTCTACTTTTGCTTTACGCCTGCGGCGAACGCTCAGTCGTGTCTGAGGAGCAAAATGAAGCAAAACTATTTGTTAAACTCGACTCAAGCCAAACGGGAATAAACTTCCGCAATCAAGTCCAAGAAAGCGCTGATTTTAATGTGCTTACCTATCGCAATTTCTACAACGGTGGAGGCGTAGCGATAGGGGATTTAAATCAAGACGGCTGGTCTGATGTGTATTTTACGGCCAATACAGGCCCAAATCAATTATTCCTCAACCGAGGCGACTGGACGTTCGACGAAGTCGGCCAAACCGCAAAAGTAATCGGTACCAAGAGCTGGAGTACGGGAGTTGCCTTTGCTGATGTCAATGGTGATGGCTTGCTTGATATCTATGTCTGTAATTCGGGTGATATCGAGGGCGACAATAAAACCAATGAGCTTTTTATTAACCAAGGGGTGGCTAAGGCGGGAGAGGTGCCGACTTTTAAAGAAATGTCAGCCGAATACGGATTAAATGATCCCGGATTCTCAACCCATGCCTCATTTTTTGATTATGATCGGGATGGCGACCTCGACTGTTATCTCCTAAATAATAGTTTTAAGGACCCAAGTCGCATTGATCTTTACCGCAAAACCCGCGAAGAGGTAGACCCTATGGGCGGGGATAAACTGTTTCGTAATGATGGCGGTAAGTTTACAGATGTGAGTGCTGAGGCCGGTATCTACAGCAGCCAAATTGGTTTTGGACTCGGGGTAAGTGTAAGCGACTTAAACGGCGACAACTGGCCCGATATCTACATTAGCAATGATTTTTGGGAGCGAGACTATCTCTACATCAATAATCAGGACGGGACCTTCTCCGAAGAACTCACATCCCGGGTGCCACACACCTCTGTATCCAGTATGGGAGCAGACTTAGGCGATATCAATAATGATGGTGCCTTGGAAGTCTTTAGCACAGATATGCTGGCAGCGGATAATTATCGCTTAAAAGCTATGACCATGTTTGATCCTTATCATCTCGAGGATCTGAAATATCGCTCCAATTATCACTATCAAATCCTCCAAAACTGCTTGCAACTCAACAATGGCGAGGGGGAGTTTCAAGAAATTGGCTTTATGGCCAATATCGCAGCTACAGATTGGAGCTGGGGTGCTTTAATGTTTGACTTCGACAATAATGGTTGGAAGGACATCTACGTCGCCAATGGTATCTATCACGATATTATGTATCTAGATTTTACCACCTTTATCTCCGACAAACTCAAAGTTAAAGAAGTAGTTACCGCCCAAGGGAAGTTCGATTTTAGAGACTTCTTACCTTATCTCCCTTCCAATCCTTTAGAAAATTATGCCTTTGTCAATCAAGGCGATCTGACATTTAAAGATGAGGCACCCACTTTAGGACTAAGTGAACGTTCATTCAGTAATGGCGCAGCCTATGGAGATTTGGATAATGATGGAGATTATGACCTAATCGTCAATAATGTCAATATGCCAGCTTTTGTCTATCGCAACGGTAGTGAGAAGCGCGCTGCCAACTATCTCAAGCTAGCTTTCAAAGGAAGCGAACAAAACCCGCAGGCCATTGGAGCAATCGTGAAAATTCAGTACGGCGAAGAATCCCAAGTGCTTCAACACTATACTGCCAGAGGCTTTCAATCAAGCATGGAGCCGGGCTTGCTTTTTGGACTGGGCAGCCAGCAAACCGTCGATAGACTAGAAATCACATGGCCAGACGGTAAGCAAGAAGAACTTTCTGGGCTTAGCGCCAACCAATGCTGATGAAGCGATTGAGCGTTCTGCGAAGAGCAGCAACCTTCTCCTAAAAACAAATCAAATCTTTGCTCAAGCGGCGGTTCACAAAGAAAATACTTTTAATGATTTTGACCACGAACGGCTTTTACCGCATATGCTATCCACGGAAGGACCAAGATTGTTAAAAGCAGATGTGAATGGCGATTTATTAGAAGATGTGCTGATTTTGGGTAGTAAGGACCAGGCGGATCAGCTATGGTTACAAACCGCTTCGGGCCAATTAGAAAAGAGTTTTCAAGCTGAGTTTGTAGCTGATTCGAGCTTTGAAAGCACTTGTGGGCTGTTTTTTGATTATGACGGCGACGGAGATCAAGACCTCATAATTGGTGCAGGTGGTAACGAAATTGGCCGTGGCATAGAAGCCTTCTTGCTACGCTATTATGAAAATGATGGGGAAGCTAATTTTATCCAAAGAACGGAAAATACGCCTCCTGCCGGTGGGCAAGTGAGTGTGATCTTAGCAGAGGATTTTGATGGCGATGGAGACCAAGATTTATTTATCGGTGGGCGGTCTGTGCCTGGGAATTATGGGCTTCCGCCTACTAGCTTTCTATTTCGCAATGACAATGGGCGCTGGCAAAATATAACTCCGCCCAAGCTGGCAGGGATTGGCATGGTAACCGATGCCACTTTTGCTGACGCCAATGGAGACGCTAAGCCGGATCTGGTCCTAGTAGGGGAGTGGATGCCGATTACTATATTTTTCAACCAGTCAGGCGGCTTCGCCGAACCTGTTATGGTGCCTCACAGTGAAGGATGGTGGACTAGAATTGTGGCAGAAGACCTCGATCAAGATGGCAAAACAGATTTTGTCTTAGGCAATTGGGGCCTCAATCTTAAGTTTAAAGCTAGCCATGCGAAGCCGCTAGAGATGTACGTCAAAGACTTTGACCAAAACAAAAAATCAGAATTCATTCTAAACTGGTATCCCCCGCTAGAGGAAAAGGCTTTCCCTTTTGCCGGAAAAATGGACATTCAGGCCCAAATGCCCCATCTCAAGGCCCGAGCAGTGGAATACAACGATTACGCACAGCTCACCTATGAAAGCCTTTTGACCGAAGAAGAACGTCAAGGAGCCTTTCCCTATCGCGCCAAGGTCATGACGACTAGTGTGCTATGGCAAGGAGAAAAAGGTTTTAGTCTGCAAGCCCTCCCGCTGCCGGCTCAGATCGGCCCAAGTTTTGGCATTAGTGTCAAAGATCTCAATCAAGACCAAAAACCTGATATCATTTTAGGAGGCAATTTTTATGGGCTAAAACCAGAGGTAGGGCGCTTTGATTCGCATCGAGGCCTGGTGCTCTTAGGGGCGGAAAACCGGACTTTTGAACCCTTAGATGCTTCTGAGAGTGGCCTTTGGTGGGAAGGGCAAGTGAGAGATTTGCTTTGGCTCAATCATCCAAATCAGCAATCCAGTCTGTTGGTAGGCCGCAATGATGCCTCAGTGTTGAGCTATGAATTGAAGGAAACGAATCCATGAGAGTAAGAGTAACGATCATATCGATAAGTGTTTTGTTCATTTGGGGTTGTGGGCCAAAGAGCCGCTTCGCGGAACTCCCTCCCTCCCAAACAGGGATTGACTTTGCTAACATCATCGACGAGTCGCAAGAAAATAATATCATCGTCAATGAATATATCTACAATGGCAGCGGAATTGGGGTCGCTGATTTTGACAAAAATGGTTTAGTAGATCTCTTTTTTGCCGGTAATAATGTTGATAATCGCTTATATCTCAATGAGGGCGATTTTACTTTTACTGATGTTACAGAAGTTGCTGGTATTGCGGGTAAAGAACGCTGGTCTTCCGGAGTCAGTATCGTGGATATCAATAGAGATGGTTGGCCAGATGTTCATGTTTGTGCTACTAATCGCGATCAGGCCCCTTATCGTGACAATCAATTTTATATCCATCAAGGCCTGAACTCTGACAGCGTACCGGTATTTAAGGATCTAGCCGCCGAATATGGATTAGCAGATAGCTCTCATAGTACCCATGCGGCCTTTTTTGACTATGACAATGATGGTGATATGGACATATTTATCATCATCGATGAGGTAGAAAAGGTGGGTGCACAAAATAATTTTCGACCTAAAAGATTGGATGGCAGTTCGCCAACTACCGATCGCCTCTATCGCAACGACTGGTCTGATTCATTAGGGCATCCGGTTTTTACCAATGTATCTCAAGAAGCGGGCATCTTGATCGAAGGTTACAGCCTGGGTGTCAACATAGTCGATATCAATCGCGATGGCTGGAAGGATATCTTTATCAGCAATGATTATGTGACCAATGATGTCCTCTATCTCAATCAAAAGGATGGTACCTTCAAGG
>CAZHOC010000266.1:0-6834 GCA_964534295.1 uncultured Bacteroidia bacterium
CTTCAAAAGAAGCCTCGTGGGGATATTGAATACCCAGAAATACATCGATCCGCGTAAAATAGTTCGCAAACCAATTGACATCGGTGCGGAGCCAGTTGGTTTCATGACCTACTAGATTACCATCTTCTAGGAGGGGATAATCTCGGGCGAAGTTTTTTTCCTTGCCGTCTTCTAGTTGGTATTCGGAATAGGCGACTTTTTCAGGCTTACCATCTTGGGTGATCCATTGGTACTTTTCATGATAAACCATGACCTCATCATTGTACCAAGTCCTAGTGTTAATCTCCTGCTCAAAATCATAGGCTTCCACGCAATAGGCATTTTGCCGATGATAGATGGTCCTTTCTACCAAACTATCGGCTCGGCTAATGATTTCTCGCTCTAATATTCCTTGATTCCACACTTGATAATGCCAATCGCCTTCGGATGTCTTACAGACGGTTTGCAGGTCTTTGACTGAGCCATCGGCTTTTATGGTGGCGAGTTTGATTAGCCTTTGCTTGCTGTCGTAGGCAAAGATTTGTTTTTCAAACACCTCTCGCTCTCCATTCATCCGATGAATAGAATCAACCAAGCCGTAGGCATTGATAAAGTATGTCTTATAAAAAAAGCCTTTGCCATAGGTACTGCCATCAGGTAGAGGTTTGCCTTTGGGAGACAAGGAAGGCAAGCTTACCCATTTGACTTCGATCTTTTGGATCTGATTAGCAGCAAGTACTGATGCTTGGGGCAATTTGTACTGGGCCTGGAGGGAAAAAGAGGCCAATAAAAAAAGGAGACAAAGAAGGAGGGCTCTGTTCATGGCGATTGGCTTTAGGATCTCTAAGCAATATTACGCCTTCAGAGCGACTCGGTTCAATGTCTCCTTTTGAGGACTAAGATTTAGGGGCTAAAACTGATAGCTATAACCGATGCCGACCGTCAAAAAGTGTAGCCAGTTACGGACATAACCATCGCCGGGACCTTCGTCATTTTCGCTGGTACCCACAGCACCACCGCCGAGATAACGAAGATTTAAAAAGAGTCGATCAGAGCGAAGATTGGCTCCGGCTCGAACACTCCCGTCCAGAATCGCACCTACTACTTCATTGGTGCTACCGTTGAGATAACTTACAGGGGCATAGATTCCGTCTGCTTCGACCTCAGCAAAAAAGTTACTGCCAATCAAGGTACCCGTACGGATTTTAAAAGCGGGTACGATCCCCACGTCGCGGTCCGTGCGGAAAAGGCTACCATCCAAAGACTGGAAAGAAATCGTAGCATTTCGAATCTGGATAGTACCACCCCAAGAGAAATAAGCGCGAGGACGATTAGGCAATACCTCACGCATATAGCTGATGCGGTAAAAAGGGAAATTATAAAGATTGCGGATGGCGGTCCCTGCGGGGAACGTTAAGTCGTCCACAATCAAGTCATCGCTCAACAAAACTTCTGATTCGAGACGAAGTGGTTGGTACAGTAAGGTAATGGTGTTGCGACCAATCTCCATGTCAAGCGAGAGACGAGTGTAAGGAAAAAGCACGTCTTGTCCACCATCTCTAACGTAATCGTAATAAGTACCCGAATTACTGAACTGGATTTTGTGGCTTAGGGCAGCAACGTAGCCCAATTCGGCGGAGGCGCGCAATTTGATATTGGAGTCAGGATCACCGATCAAAGCTACTTCTGACTGCTGCGCCTTGAGGCCTAGAGCCGCAAAAAGCGCGAAGAGACTGAAGAGATATTTTAGTTTCATCAATACTGGTTTTGATATGATTATTGGAAAGCATAAACAAAACCAGCACTTCGTCTAAGTGTTTTGGGGAATGATTTAAAACATTTGGAAGGAGGGTGAATTTCGAATGATGAATATCGAACGCCCAATGAAGAAGGGATTGACACTACTTCTGCATTCTGAATTCGACATTTATCATTCGTCATTCCCCCGTTCCGCGCAGCGGTAGTCCCCCCAAAAGCCCCTCAAATAGAGAGGGAAATTTCTCATTTCGAGTAAAAACGTCTCAAAATCGGCCTTCTTCCCGACCACATATCTCCGCTCAGCCTCACGCCTAACATATCATTCGCCACGCTTATACATTGCCTACCCCCCTTGGCGACACCCGGCCGTTTTTTTGCCGTCTTTAAACCATCACATTAAGGCTTTTTGTTCAACCAATCAATCTAGTATCATGAAAATCGTATTACTCACTCCTAAAACAAACAGACTGATGATGAAACACTTAGCCAGTCTTATGCTCCTTTTAGGCATCAGCTTTTCAGCCCTTATGGCCCAGCAATCTGCCGTATTTGTCGGCGTAAATGGCGGTGCCAACAGCTCCTATCTCAAGCATACCGATGACCTCGCCAGCTTGTATTCTACCAGCAGTTCGGTCTTTGGCATCAACACGGGTGTCACCGCTGGCGTGCAGATCAATCGATACAAAATCACCACGGGTGTTCAATACCTCCAAAAAGGCGGGATTTACTCCACCGATAATTTTAATGACAATCAAGGAACGGCTTTCTTTTCGGCCAAAGAGAAGCTCCACTTTATCAGCGTTCCGGTAGTCTTGGGTTATGAGTACCCCCTCGGGGAACGCGTGGGTATCAGCCTAGCCATGGGACCTTCTTTCAACTTTGGTCTCGCCGGACAAATCGAAGAGACGACCGAGTATTTTGGTTCGGATGAAGTCGACAAGCAGTTTCACACCGTCTATTTTGGCGATGGCGTGAATGAAGATTACCGCAAGATGCAGGTAGGATTCCAAATTTCTCCCGGCATGTACGTCCAGCTCAACCGCAATAGTCGCGTTACGATGAATGTCGTTTGGGACAGAGGTACGCAGGATAGCTTCAACGAACGCTACAAAGCAGCCAATACCTTCTTTGATGATTATCGCGGCAACCAGCTCAACCGTAGCACCATGCTTACTGTAGGTTATGAATACCGTTTCAACCTAGAAGATAAATACTAGACTCATGTTGATCTGTAAAAATTGTGATACCGAAAATCTAGATGGGGCAACTAAGTGTAGCAACTGCCAGATGGAAGGCCAAATGGTTTACATCAGCCCCCTCAAAGAGCGTCCGGAAATTGTACAGATCGACCCTTCGCCACTCTCCTGCACCAACTGTGGCTGCGAAGCCCCAGGAGAGGGCGACAAATGTGTCGAGTGTCATTTTCCGCTACCCAAAGCTAAAGCCCGCAAAACCAATGGGCATTCCCTATTCCCTCAACCCTCTCATCGCCTAGAAGGCTTTGAGCTAACATAACACAACACCATGGCAAGGAGAAAAACCCAAGTGTTTAACCTCTCTTTTCTCGATCTGGTTACGGGTGCGTTGGGAGCAGTGATCTTTCTGTTTATCATCACCCCCAAAGGCGGCTCCGCCGCGCCAGAAGTGAATCAGGTAACCATGTACGTGGATACCGCCGAGATGAAGATATTTGGCAATCTGCACGACAGCCTGCAAGGCAAAGAGATTGGCGACACCCTGCTCACCGTATTGGTGGATTACAAACACTTCCCCAAGCCGGAAGAGCAAAAGACAGTAGAAAAAGAATTTGAATATAGTCCTCCCCCACCGGTGGTGGCGGTCAGCAAACCTGAGGTCAAGCCCAAAGAAGAGCCTAAGCGTTCTCCGGAGGAGCAAAAACCCATCACGACCACCAGCCCGATCAAGGAGACAGCTCCCAAACCAACGCCTGTTTTCAAAGGCGATGCGCCCTCGGTACCCGCTAGACTTTCTTTTGAGGTCAACTGGGCCAACCAAGCGGATAACGTAGACTTTTTTGTCTGCAAGAGTGGAGACTGTGTCTTTGGCGGTCGCAAAAACGATCGCAATATCGGCCAGTGGGACAGCGGTAAATCCAGAAACCGACTGTTTGGCAACGACCTACGCACGAGCCAGGAAGCGGTGCGCCAATTTGACGCCATTTTGCCCGGAGAGTATTTGCTCTACGCTCGCTTTAAGGAGAGTAGCAAAGGCAACAAAGCGGTCAGCATCAAAGGCTTGATCTACACCAAAAATGCCCAGAATGTGCAGCGCGGTGAGACTTATGTCAAAACCATTCCGCTCTCGGATTCACGTGTGCTCATCGGCAAGGTGATCGTCCGCAAAGACGGGACTTATAATTTCATCAAAAACTTCTAAACACGACCATCATGTTCAAATCTAAAATAACTCAAGCAGGCGTCAGCATTATGGCAGCCGTAGCCATCTGGCTCGTATTGATCCTCATGCACAGTTTCTTCGAAGGCATTCCTTCGGTCAGCAGGGTAATCGAAGCCATCGGCGGCTCCAGCAAAGGCTATATCCAAGTGATGATGTACGCGCTCTTTGTCTACAGCATCTTCGAATTGTACGCCAAAAAGCTCTCGATCAAATCTGAATTTGAAGGTTTCGACCAATCCGTCCTGCCCGAACGCGACCAGCTGGTGCTTTCGCCAGAGGAGGTAGCCAAGATCAAGCTCGACATCATCCAAATGGAAAAGGAAGGTCAGCAGTTTTTGGTCAATAAGTTTATCAAAAAGGCTTGTACCCAATACCGCAATGATAAGTCGATCCCTGATACGCTACAGGTATTTAACGCCCAGGTAGACAACAGCAAAGATGAACTCGAAGGTAAGCTCGAAATCGTGCGCTATCTGCTCGGAGCGATCGTATCCCTAGGTTTTATCGGGACTTTGATTGGACTTTCTAGTTCTATCGGTATGGCTCACCTCGCCAAAACGGCCGAAGGTATGCCCGAGATTACCCGTACCCTCAACGTGGCTTTTGATACGACCTTGGTAGCCCTCGTGATCGGCTTGGTATTGAACTTCTTTTACCATCGCTATCTCGAGTCCATCGACACCTTTTACTCCCGCACCAAATCCTATGTGATCGACAATTTGATCAGCCGGATTTACGTACCAGCCTAGTCCAAAGCGACACATTTTTATAGATCGGCGTCATCTCCTTTGGGGTGGCGCTTTTTTTTGCCGCTGCGCGGAACGATTGTCTCTAGCACGCGACAAGGCAGTGCCTTGTCGCTAAACCTCCGCCGATTTCATTTCGATGGAGCCCGATAGGCGACTCCCGATGAGAATCGGGACTTGGCTCCAAAGAGTATTTACAATTTACCAGATAGGGGATTTCTCGTCGCTGCGCTCACTCGAAATGATTCTCGGGTGTAGGTGCGCGCATGCATACCGCACTCCAGATGAGCTTTCCGCGAAGCGGTGAGTCTCATGGCCAATGATCATATGCCTTGCGAAAATTATGATCCATCTCGACTCCCTTTATCACTTAGGTTGTCGCAGGATTTTTTCCATTTTCCGGCCCTTGGCTAGTTCGTCTACGAGTTTATCCATCATCCGGCATTGCTTGGTGGTGGGATTTTCGAGTTCCTCGATGCGATAGCCGCAGATGACGCCTTTGACTAGGTCGGCGTGGGGATTTAAGCTGGCCTTTTGAAAGAAGGTTTCGAAATTGGTCTTTTCATCGATCATTTGCTTGAGGGCAGACTCGTCAAAACCGGTTAGCCACTCAATGACTTGATGCAGCTCCTCTTTGGTACGTCCTTTTTTCTCCACTTTAGTTACATAGTGGGGATAGACAGAAGCAAAGGTCATTTTGGCGATGCGTTCGTTGTGCTCAGGGGTAGCGGTTAGACCCATATTTTTTGTTCCTTTAGTAGTGTGATTGATAAATGAAGATAAGCATTATTTGAGGTATTTTCATGTTTGTTTACCGCTGCGCGGAACGCTTAACCCTCCAGTTGCTTCGGCTTCGCTCAGCATGACAATGAGAGTGATTATGCCAGCCTCAAGTCATCAAATAGCCATCCCGAGCCGTAACCGAGGGACCTTTTTTGATCGTCAACCGCTGCGCGGAACGCTTATCTCAGGCGACGCAAAATGTTGCGTCGCTACAATCTCATGGCCGATACTGCTCAAATATCTCGGTGCTTACCCAGTACAGATCCATATTACTGGTGTACATAAAATACTTGCCATCGTTGGTTACGTAGGGGCATAACTCATGCTTATCGCTATTGATGGGTGCGCCCATATTTTGGGCTTGACTCCAACTGCCGTCTGTCTGCTTGAAGGCGATATACAAATCCCCTCTGCCCATGCCCTCCTTACGATTGCCACAAAAAATGATGTATTCCTCGTCCGGATCGATAAAAACATCGGCTTCGTAGCGAGAAGTATTGATCGCATCGCCTAGCACCACAGCTTCTTGAAATTCTCCGTCTTTAGATTCTGAATAGTAAATATCAAAGTTGCCGTCTCTGCCTTCGGGTGCATTTTTGTTGGAAGAAAAGTACATGGTCCCCTCCTTGGTAAAGGAGATATAATACTCATTGCGCTCAGAATTGATATTAGGCCCCGCATTGATGTCCTTCGACCAACCATCGGCCGTCTTTTCTACATACCAGATATCATAGCCACCATAGCCTTCGCCCGATCTTTCGGAGATAAAATATAAGCGTTGCTCGTCAGGCGAAAGGAAGGGATCATTGTAGCCATGCTTGTCGCTAGATAGAATGACCTTGGGAGCAGTCCATTGCTCGCCTTCTAGCTTAGAGTAGCGGATTTCTGATTTACCGTTGAGGTCTACGCCATAAAAAAACTCTGTGCCGGCGGCATTGAAGACGGAGCCAAATTCGTATTCATCAGGAAGAGTAATGAGACCGGGAGCAAACTTTTCGGGCACTAGGCCGGGGGTCTTTTGCTTGAGGTATTTGTGGTCTTGATCTACGGCAGGGCCAGAACTGGCCAAAAAGACGGCCAATAGAAGAACAGAAATAGAGTAATTCATTGTGGTGTTAGATTTAATTCTGCTCGTAGAGTTGTGTAGCTA
>CAZHOC010000267.1:0-6828 GCA_964534295.1 uncultured Bacteroidia bacterium
CAAACCTTTAGCAAAGCCTTCCTCGGTCTCACCATGGAATGCGCCCGCTGCCACGACCACAAATACGATCCCCTCTCCCAAAAAGAATATTATCAGCTCTTTGCCTTTTTCAACAATGTCAATGAGTATGGGCAGATTCCTTATTCAGGTGAGGCTAGCCCAACGATTATCCTGACAGATGACGAGATTGATCAGAAACGCGCTTTTCTGTTTGCGAAGATCGACTCCGTCGAACGCCTACTCGATCCTCAGCGGGAGGAATACAAAACAGCTTTTGCGAGTTGGAAAGAGGATCAAAAGTTGAACCTCAAGGAACGTAATCTGCTAGAGCATTTTTCGCTTGACAAGATTAGTTCAGACAATAAAACTCCTAGTAAACTACATCGAGGAGAAAAAGCACAAATCAAAACTTACGCGGCCAATACGCCTCCCGAGCTCGTCCAAGGTAAAGTGGGTAAGGCCTTTCAAATGATGGGAGACAATTTTGTTGACTTTGGCAACAAACGAGTCTTTTTCGAGCGCAATCAGCCTTTCAGTGTCAGTCTGTGGCTTAAAGTGCTCGCCGATTCGGTCGCTGGGCCCATTTTTGCGCGCTCTGGTGGCTTGTTTGATGGGAATCGTGGCTACGACTGCATGCTGCGCGAAGATCGTACGCTGACAGCTAGCCTCAATCATGTCTGGCCCGACAATGCCATTGAAATTGAAACCACCAAGCCTTTGCCGCTAAATGAGTGGGTGCTATTGACTTTTACCTACGATGGTTCGAGTCGGGCGGAGGGTTTGCGCTTATACGCGAACGATCAGCCCCTGCCTTCGCACATCCTCAATGACCATCTCGAGCAAAGCATCAAATATCCACCCGGTCGAGGCAATTGGTATGGCAATACCGGTTTATGGCTAGGGCGACGCTTTGAGGAGAGTATTGATCAGATCGTCTTCGACGAACTCAAAGTCTATGACGCTTGTCTTACGCCCTTAGAAGTGGCTTGGCAAGCTGCCCAAATGAACGAATCAGAGATTCAAGCTACGGAAGCGCAGCAGTTTGCCTACTTCCTCGCTACTGAGAGTGATTCCTTTCGCCAAAGACAAAGTCAGCTAGAAAAGTTTCGTGGGGAAGAAAACAAGCTTATCTCTCAAGTTCCAGAAATGATGATCGTGCGTGATCGTCCAGCGGATCGGCCCAGAGAAACTTTTATCCTCAATCGGGGAGCCTATGACCAGCCAATCGGTGATCCTATCGCGGTGGGAACACCAACCTATGTCTTGCCTTGGTCTGAGAAATATCCGCAAAACCGCCTAGGTCTTGCCCAATGGCTTTTTGACGAGCAAAATCCGCTGACTGCTCGCGTAGCAGTCAATCGCTATTGGCAGATGCTATTTGGCCGAGGTCTGGTGGCTTCGAGCGATGATTTTGGCAACCAAGGTGCTCTCCCCAGCCATCCCGATTTGCTCGATTGGTTGGCAAATGAGTTTCGCCACAATGGCTGGAACACCAAAGCTTTGCTTAAAACAATCGTGATGTCCCAGACCTATCGCCAGACCTCTTTTGTCTATCCCGAACTCTATGAAAAAGATCCCGACAATGTCTGGTTGGCCAGAGGACCTTCCTTTAGACTCAGCGCAGAAATGGTGCGAGATCAAGCGCTTGCTGCCAGTGGCCTGTTAGTAGATAGTTTGGGTGGACCAAGTGTCTATCCCTACCAGCCCGAGGGCTTGTGGGCCCAGCTTGCGACCCGTAATGCGACTAAATACGTTCCGCAAAGCGGAGACTCTCTCTATCGACGCGGTCTCTATACGATTTGGAAGCGGACTACCCCTCCGCCTTCCATGATCAATTTTGACGCCTCAGAACGTAATTTTTGCACCGTCAAACGACAACGGACTAGCACACCATTACAGGCTCTGGTATTGCTCAATGATCCGCAATATGTGGAAGCCTCTCGACACCTAGCCGCACGTATGATGCGAGAAGGCGGAGATGAGTTGACCGCTCAATTAGATTATGGCTTCAAGCTCATGACGGGTCGCGCTACGCGCAACGATGAGTTGAGCATATTGCAAAGCTTATGGGAGGAGCAGAAGGCTTTTTATGAGGCCAAACCGCTATTGGCGGATTCCCTGCTACAGATTGGAGATTCACCCAAAGACACCCTTTTCGAACCGGCTTTGCTGGCTGCGACCACAGTCGTAGCCAGTACGATCATGAATAGCGACGCCGCTATTATTAGAAGATAGATTTTTATAGAAGGATTTTGCCTCCGCCTGCCCCTAAGGGTTACCAAAGCGCAGCTTTTGCCCCCTTCGGAGGGAGGAATAGAGAATAAAAATGAAATATGGACTACCATCAGTATAACCCCAACTATAGCCGCCGAGACTTTCTGAGCAAAACCAGCCTAGGAATCGGGGCACTCAGTCTTGCCTCCCTGCTCGCTCCAAGCCTACTCAAGGGCAATCCCATGACGGGCCCGGGCAAAAAAGGCGTATTAGGTTCGCCTCACTTCTCCCCCAAAATCAAGCGGGTGATCTATCTCTTCCAGAGTGGTGGGCCTTCACAGCTAGAGTTATTTGACTATAAGCCTTTGCTGCGTGAGCGTAATGGGGAAGAGCTACCCGACTCGGTGCGTAAGGGGCAGCGCTTGACGGGCATGACAGCCAATCAGAAGTCCTTCCCGATGGCAGGTTCGGTCTTTGATTTTAAGCAGCATGGCGAAAGCGGCATGTGGATGAGCGAGCTGATGCCTTATACCGCTAAGATTGCGGATGAGATCTGTATGGTCAATTCGCTTTATACCGAAGCGATCAATCACGATCCGGCGATTACCTTTTTCCAGACGGGCTCTCAGCAGGCGGGGCGACCGAGCATTGGTTCTTGGATCAGCTATGGCTTGGGTTCTGACAATGAAAACCTACCTAACTTTAGTGTACTGCTTTCTCGAGCCAAGCAAGGGGGGCAGCCTTTGTATTCCCGCCTTTGGGGAAACGGTTTTCTCCCCTCCTTGCATCAGGGGGTGCAGTTTCGGTCAGGTAAGGATCCCGTCCTTTATCTCAATGATCCTGCAGGTATGACGAGTGGCAATCGCCGCCAGATGCTTGATCGCCTCAACGAACTCAACGCAGCTCAATACCGAGAGCTAGGCGATCCAGAGATTAGCAGTCGCATCGCGCAGTATGAGATGGCCTATCGTATGCAGACTTCGGTCCCCGAGACCATGGATGTGCAGAGTGAACCCGATTGGGTTTTTGATTTGTATGGGCCTGAGGCGAGGATTCCGGGCACTTTTGCGGCTAATTGTTTGTTGGCCCGCCGCCTTGCGGAACGCGGGGTCAAGTTTATCCAACTCTATCATCAAGGCTGGGATCAGCACGGCAATCTGCCCAATGATATCAAGCTGATGGCTAAGAGCACGGATCAGCCTTCGGCTGCCTTGGTAATGGATCTCAAGCAGCGGGGCTTATTGGAAGATACCTTAGTGATTTGGGGCGGCGAATTTGGGCGTACGAATTACTCACAGGGCCGTTTGACCAAGACGCACTATGGTCGCGACCATCATCCTCGAAGCTTTAGCGTTTGGATGGCGGGCGGCGGAGTCAAAAAAGGATTTACCTACGGCAAGACCGATGAGTTTGGCTATAATATCGCCGAGAATCCGGTACACGTGCATGATTTTCAAGCCACTCTGATGCATTTGCTAGGCGTGGATCACGAACGCTTGACTTTTAAGCATCAGGGTCGCCGCTACCGCCTCACGGATGTGCACGGAAAGGTGGTGAAGGATTTGTTGGTTTAGGGATAAGCGTTCCGCGAAGCGGTAAACCTACTTCTTCTCTATGGTACCTAAAACCGTAACTACCTCAGACAAAGTGCCTGGACCATACTCCACATTGAAGGCTGCTCTCAGCGTGCCATTGGGATCGCCGAGATAAAAGGCACCTACTCCGGCAAGCAATGGTTCGGTAAAGTAGAGCACACCTACAATTTCATTGGGATCGCAGACGTCGAAGATATTCTGCGCATAGTTTGCGCCAATCGTGCCTCCTTGAGAGCGGAGGTTGGGAATATCTAGGCTATTGGGGAGAGGGGCTTGAATGCTGTCGCCAAAATCCTCACACCAAAGCGGTCCGCAAAAAGCATAGTAAAACGCAATACTGGAATCGGCCTTGGTTTTGAAAAACATATTGCCTTCGAAACCGGTGATACCGCCATTATAATCTGCGGTGTAGCGGATGGTGTAATCGGTTTTGAAATCTTCCTCAACCCAGTCTGGATTTTGATTGTAGAAATCACAGTTTTGATCCGGGTCTGGCAGAGGATCTGGGTCTGTATTGCGACAAGCGCTCAAAGCCAAGAGGGCGAGAAGGCTTAAGAATATTGCGTTAAGTTTCATCATTTTTGCTTTGTCCAAAGACGCTTTTTTCAGGGCTTTGGCTGCATGAATGGAAAAACCAATATCCCAAAAAAATCCTAAGAGTGCTTGCTAAGCGTTCTGCGAAGCGGGGAAAAATAAAAGATCCCGGATATCATGGCATGATTCCGGGATGACTTCTATTCTTAATACACCCAAAATGACATCCCGGCCAAGGTAAGAGAGCCGGGATCTTTAGGGATAAGCGTTCCGCGAAGCGGTAAACCTCCTCAAAACTCAGCAAAGACTATCTGCGAGCTGAGTAGTTAGGCGCTTCCTTACTGATATGCACATCATGTGGATGGCTTTCGCGCAATCCAGCATTGGTGATACGTACAAATTGCTTGCTCTGTAACGTTTGGATATCACCCGCACCGGCATAGCCCATGCCTGCTCTTAGACCACCTTCGAGTTGGTAAAGGACTTCGGCGACTTTGCCTTTGTAAGCAACGCGGCCCACGATCCCTTCGGGAACGAGTTTCTTGATATCATCCTCTACATCCTGGAAGTAGCGGTCTTTGGAGCCTTCTTTCATGGCTTCAATAGAACCCATACCACGGTAAGTTTTGAACTTACGACCTTCGTAAAGGACTGTCTCTCCTGGGCTTTCGTCCGTGCCAGCAAAAAGACCACCCGCCATGATGGAGCTTCCACCCGCAACTAGGGCTTTAACCATATCACCAGAGTACTTGATACCACCATCTGCAATGATAGGTACACCAGCTGGTTGGGCCGCTTTGACGGATTCTAAAACAGCAGATAGCTGAGGAACCCCAACACCTGCGATCACACGAGTGGTACAAATACTACCGGGACCAACGCCAACTTTGACCCCATCCACGCCGGCATCGATCAATGCTTGGGTAGCCGCTTGGGTGGCGACATTTCCCCCGATGATCTGCATGTAAGGATACTTTTTACGGATCTCCTTGACGGTATTGAGAACGCCAGCGGAGTGTCCGTGAGCAGTATCGATGGTGATAACATCAACTCCAGCAGTTTCTAGCGCATCGATACGGTCATAAGTATTGCCCGTAACGCCTACAGCAGCTCCTACGCGCAGGCGGCCGAGGCCATCTTTACAAGCCTTCGGGAAGGTTTGCTTTTTGATGATATCGCGATAGGTAATCAAGCCTACCAGCTCACCATTTTTTCCTACTACGGGGAGTTTTTCGACTTTATGACGGCGAATGATTTCTTCGGCTTCGTCCAAAGTAGTGCCCTCAGGAGCAGTGATGAGATTTTCACTGGTCATGAGTTCTCTTACTTTGCGCGCATCAGGAGTCTGGAAGCGAAGGTCGCGATTGGTGAGAATACCTACCAATTTGTTGCCATCCTCTACAATCGGAATCCCACCGATACGCTGCTCACGCATAATACGGAGGGCGTCGATCAAAGTATCGTCTACCGTCAAAGTGATAGGATCTACGATCATTCCACTTTCATGGCGCTTGACCTTGCGGACTTCTTCCGCTTGGGCGTCAACCGACATGTTTTTGTGGATAATGCCGATGCCACCACTGGCCGCCATGGCGATCGCCATACGGTGCTCAGTCACGGTATCCATCGCCGCGCTCACTACAGGAAGATTCAAACGAATCTCTCGGGTCAGTAAAGTTGAAGTGTCAACGTCTCTTGGTAATACTTCTGAATGATCAGGAATTAGAAGGACGTCGTCGAAGGTAAGGCCCTCAAAGGCAAATTTATCAGACATCAGGCAAATATCGTTGTGAACATTTGCCGAGCAAAGTTAGCGCAAAAAAACCGAACCCCCTGCATTTGCAGGTAAAATTTATGTTAAGACATTGAGTCCTCAGGGCTAGCAGCTTGATTTTCTGGCTGTTCGACGGTTTTGATGAAGAAGAAATAAGTCAAGGCAAAAATACCAATGAGGATAGTGAAGACGGTTGTGGCACCATTGGAAAGAGCGCCGACTACATTGCCAAGTAGAGCAGAATAACCAAAGACCTTGAAAAGCTCCCGAACGATGATGTGAGTACTTCCCATGCCACCAGGAGTCGGTAATGCCCAACCAATACCGCCAATAAATAGCAATAATGAGCCCATATAAACCCCCATATCAGCGGTTTCTGGCAAAGCCAAAAGGATCACATAAAACATGTAGACAAGATCGATCCAGATCAAAGCGGTGAGGATCAAAAAGTACCATGGACGCTCTAGCTTCATGACGCTTTTAGCGCCGTCGATCATTTGCTGGAAGAAATTTCGCGCCTTGGCGATGATGCCTGTCTCTTGCTTGCTATTGAGTAACCAGCGTAGCCCGATTAGGCCTCCAACTGCTAACACCCCTAAAATCGTAAATACAAGCGGGAGAGAAATGCTACTTCCTTCACCGCCGCCAGCAGCAGCTTGAGTATTGGTCCAAATTTCTAATAGGCGATCGACTTCAAAAATGAAGATGATT
>CAZHOC010000268.1:0-1714 GCA_964534295.1 uncultured Bacteroidia bacterium
GGGGTAGGGGGAGGAAAAGACGACTTTGTGCAATTACTGCTTGCTAGGTCGGAGATTTCTCGTCGGCCCGCTGCTCGGGCCTCTGTCGAAATGAAATCGGGGATGGTTTAGCGACAAGGCACTGCCTTGTCGCGTGCTAGAGATAAGCGTTCCGCGCTCCCGATAGCTATCGGGAGGTAATAAAAAAAGCCCCACATCACTGCAGGGCTTAATATTTTGACACCGATGGGTGCTTATTCCATGATATAAGGATAATCTCCTACGTACACATCTTCGTAAAGTGCGCTTGGATCTGGGTAAGGAGAGTTTTCGGCGAATTCAACGCTTTCTTTGACGATAGCCTTGACGCGGGTATCAATTTCTTTGAATTCTTCTTCAGTAGCCAATTTGTTGTCCTCCATATAGATACGAAGGTTGGCAATCGGATCGCGGTCGCGGTATTTGTTGAGCTCTTCGCGAGTACGATACTTCATTGGGTCAGACATAGAGTGTCCGCGGTAACGGTAAGTCTTCATCTCTACGAGATAAGGTCCTTTGCCGCTGCGTACATGCGCTACTACCTCTTCCATCTCCTGCATGACATTAACTGCGTCCATGGCGTCGATTGGCTTGGAAGGCATGTCGTAAGAGAGACCTAGTTTGTAAAGCTCCGTTACATTAGAAGTACGCTCCACAGAAGTACCCATGGCGTATTCGTTGTTTTCAATCACGAAGATGACGGGAAGCTCCCACAACATGGCTAGGTTGAAGGCTTCGTGCAATGCACCTTGACGCGTCGCGCCGTCTCCCATCATGGTAACGCAGAGTTGGCCTGTCTCTTGGTACTTAGCACCAAAAGCAATACCTGCACCTAATGGAATTTGACCGCCTACAATACCGTGTCCACCGAGGAAGTAATGCTCTTTAGAGAAGAAGTGCATAGAACCTCCTTTACCTTTTGAACAGCCAGTCGCCTTGCCGTAAAGCTCTGCCATACAAGCGTTGGCAGAAACGCCACGTGAAAGCGCGGGTCCGTGATCACGATAAGCCGTGATCATATAGTCGTCGGGATTAATCATCTCCTCGATACCGGTAGAAACGGCTTCCTGACCGATGTAGAGGTGACAAAAACCACGAAATTTTCCTTGCATATATAAGCCAGAAGCTTTCTCTTCAAACTTCCGCTGTAACAGCATGCTTTCAAACATCCGCAATGCCTGTTCTTTTCCTAATTTGAAAGCTTTTTTACGGCTTGTTTTGCGCTTAGAAGCGCCATTAGTTGCTGCTGACTTTGTCGTCTTTGTAGCCATGTGATTTTAAAGATGTTAGGCGTATAAAAAAGGACCAGCAATTTAAGGAAAAATTAGACGAGAATAAAACCTCCTTTTACGCTGAAAGTTCCCTGCGTACCTTTGTAAGGATGATGCACATTCAGCGCCTTCGGCTAACGCAGTTTCGTAATTATGCTGAGCTTGAGCTTCAGCCCTGCGATCAATTGTCTGGTCGGCTCAAATGGTGCTGGCAAGACCAATGTGTTAGATGCCTTGCATTATTTGTCTTTTACTAGAGGTTTTCGCGCGAGCCAAGATCAGCAAGCTGTACAGCGAGGAGAGGACTTTTTTGTCAATATGGGCAGCTTTTGGTGGAAGGACAGTCAGCTTGAAGTAGCTAGCAATTTTGTCAAAGGTAAAGGCAAAAAAATGCTGCTCAACGGAAAGGCGTTAAGCAAATTGAG
>CAZHOC010000268.1:1743-6821 GCA_964534295.1 uncultured Bacteroidia bacterium
CGGATTCCGATGATTGCGGTTTTGCCACAGGATGTGGAATTGATTATTAGGCCTTCGGCCATCCGGCGTCGCTTTATCGATATGCTGATCGCGCAGTATGATCCGGCTTATTTACAAAGCCTGATTGCTTATGATCGCTTACTGGCGCAGCGCAATGCTTTGCTCAAATCCTTTGGCGAGCATGGCAATTATGATGCGGATTATCTGAGTGTCTATGACGAGCAATTGATCATCCCCGGCATGAAGATACGGGAGGCGAGGGAAGCGTTCCTCGAAGAGTACCAACCCATTTTTGCTTCTTACTTTGCCGAAATTGTAGCGGAGCAAGCCGATGAAATCCCTAAGATTCGCTATCGTGCCTCGGTAGAAGAAAATACGCAGGATGGTTGGCGAGCGGCCCTAGCGGCCAAGGCCGAAAAAGATCGCTACAATCAATATACTTCTGTCGGTATTCACCGCGATGAGTTGGTTTTTTCTATCAATGGCGCTTCGGTGCGAAACTTTGGTTCCCAAGGGCAGCAAAAAACCTTTGTCATCGCGCTCAAACTTGCGCAGTATATGCTCCTTGAAAGACATGCGCAACAACAACCGATCTTGTTGCTCGATGATATATTTGATAAATTGGATGAGCACCGACTGGGGCAGATAGTGCAGTTGATGAACGAGCGGATTAGTGGGCAGGTTTTTATTACGGATACCTCTTATGATCGGCTTTCTCAGACTTTTTCCCGCCTCGGCGAACGCGAAGTCCGCTATTTTATGGTGGACGATGGCAAGGTAACAATACCCGAATTATGAGCAGTTACATGGATCTCGGTGATGCGATTGATGCATTCCTCAATAAGCACGGCCTCAAAGACGAAGCCGACATCCAGCGTGTGATCAATAATTGGGAGTCGCTCATGGGCAAACCCATTGCCCAAAATACCGAGAAGCTTTGGCTCAACAAGGGCATCTTTTACATCAAAGTGAAGTCTCCTGTTTGGAAAAATGAACTCCAAATGGCCCGCATGAAGATTCAATCTATGATCAACGAGCAGGTTGGCCGGGAGCTAGTACAGGAGGTAAGAGTTTTTTGATAAGCGTTCCGCGCAGCGGTAATGATTGACAAAGGTCCCTCGACTAGCGCTCGGGAAGACAGGAGGGAATTAAAGTTAAGCAATTGTCATGCTGAGCCCTGCCGAAGCAACTGGAAATAAGCGTTCCGCGCAGCGGTCGAGACGGACAAAGGCCCCTCGGCTAGCGCTCGGGAAAACAGGACAGGAGGGAATTAAAGTTAAACTATTGTCATGCTGAGCTGCGCCGAATCAACTGGAAATAGGCGTTCCGCGCAGCGGTAATGATCGACAAAGATCCCTCGGCTAGCGCTCGGGAAGACAGGAGGGAATTAAAGTAAAGCTATTGTCATACTGAGCCGCGCCGAAGCAACTGGAAATAAGCGTTCCGCGCAGCGGTCTAAGTTAACAGAATTCCTCGCCTACGAATTTATTTCTTGGGTAAGAACAAGCTCATCTCTTTGAACACTACCTCATCTAAATGACCCATTTTGCTTTCATCCTGAGTAATTAGGTGCATATGGGAGTACCTATCATGGTGAGTAAAGATGCCCTGATGTTCTTTGGAGAAAAATCCGACAATCTCCACTGCCTCCTCTATTAAATCATAATTTACTTGACCTTGATGCGCCTCTTGGGGCGAGGATACTTTTGATCCTGGTGGTAGGTTTTGAATATGAATGGCAGCGGAAACAACTTCGCCCTTTAATTTGAAAACGAAAGGGGACTTGGTACTTGTAGCTTTGCTTTCAATAAACTCTTCTAACTCTTTTATGCCTTTAACCTGAGGCGGTAAAGCTATTTCCTGCCATTCATTTACATTTGAATAAACAAAGAAGGGCGCAGAACTATCAAAGCTCTTTTTGACTTCCATAGAAGAGTCAGAAAGCACCTTCGAAAGGTATGATCGGCCATTATTAATAAGGATTTCTCCTGTCAATCCACTTTCCGGCCCGAGTCCATATAGGCCTGATTTGCTCGTTATGGTATCTAATGCTATGACGCCCGCTAGTTCTCCTTTCCACATTACGTTTTTCATCGCCCCTACTACCTCTACTTTAGGATAGGAACTTTCTGCTTCTGTACTCTGATTGGATAAATTACAAGCAAGTAATAAGGTGGAAAGGAATATCGTGAGGCTTATTCTAAAAACCATTTTATCGAGTTCGAAATTAATGGAGGGTAACTTTTCAATTAGCTCTTTTGGGGCACAAGGAGGTGCTTCCTCAAATAATATTCAAAAGGACTTTGGTTTTTGGGACCGCTGCGCGGAACGCTTATCCCTTTTAGAGACAGTCTAAGTAGGCGTGGACGGTTTTTTCGAGCCCCATATAGAGTGCATCGCAAACCAAAGCATGACCGATGGAGACCTCCTCCAGATTGGGCACCTCGGTCGCAAAATGCTTGAGATTATCTAGATTGAGATCATGTCCTGCATTGATGCCAAGCTCCAATTCGTGTGCATAAGCCGCCGCTCTTGCATAAGGCTCAACCGCTTCGGGGCGCCCTTTTTCATACTCACTAGCATAATGCTCGGTATAGAGCTCGATGCGGTCGGCGCCGATTTCCTTTGCCATCGCGATGCGATCTAGATCGGTCTCAATGAAAATGGAACTTCTTACCCCAGCGGTCTTTATCCTTTGGATGACCTCCATCAAAAAGTGGCGGTGTTTAAGCGTATCCCAACCTGCGTTGGAGGTCAGGGCATCAGGCGCATCTGGGACGAGCGTACATTGGGCCGGTTTGACCTCTTCGATCATCTGCAAAAAAGACTCAGAAGGGAAGCCTTCGACATTGAGCTCTACTGAAATGGCTTCTTTAAGAGCATAGATGTCTTTACGCCTCGCATGGCGTTCATCGGGACGCGGATGCATGGTGATGCCTTGGGCGCCAAACTTGATACAGTCCTGAGCCACCTGGACGATGTCAGGGAGGTTACGGCCTCTTGAATTACGGATGAGGGCGACCTTGTTTAGATTGACGCTTAGCTGAGTCATGTCGGGAAATTAATAGAAAAAAAGCGGGCCGCAAAGGACCCGCTAATATTGTCTTTATGTTTTTACTATCGGTTGTTAGTATGAACTAGACAAGCCGATTTTTGTTCCCGATTTTCCTACCAGCTAAAGCTGTAAGAAGCGGCCATACCACGACCATAAAGGCCCTTCATGGTTACGTATTCGCCAGAGGCGATCAAGGCATTTTCAAGGTCCTTCATACTGCGGATGGACTTACCGTCAATTTCCGTAATCACAAAGCCTGATTGGATGCCGCCGTCTTCTAAGGTCTTACCTACGTCGTCGATAATGACGCCATAAGGAACGCCAATTTTTTCGCGTTCTTCACCCGCAAGCGGACGGAAGCTACTGCCTTTGTATTCGATGGGAGATTCTAATTCTTCTGGAGCGATACGCTGGTTTTCGCTTTCTGCCTCGGCAAAATTGAGATTGCTACGATCTAGTTCTTTGAGGGTAACTAAGAAGTTTCTCAAGTTATTGCCGCGATAAGCTTTCACTTTAATCTTCTCCCCCGGACGGTAACGGCTTACTTGTTCTTGTAGCTCGGATGAGCTATTGACTTCCACTTCATTAACAGAAATAATAACGTCGCCTTCACGAATGCCTGCTTCTGCTGCTCCCATATCTGGGTTGACTCTGGAAACAAAAGCGCCTTTGAGCACGCTGAGACCTTCGCGTTCGGCGAGAGCCGCATTTACTGGCTGAATCGATACGCCTAAGAAGCCACGTTTTACTTCACCAAAGGCGAGAAGGTCTTCCATCACTTTACGGGCGATAGAAGAAGGGATCGCAAATGAGTATCCTGCATAGTAGCCAGTTCGAGAAGCAATGGCAGTATTGATACCAATAAGATTGCCTTTGGCATCTACGAGTGCGCCACCGCTATTACCTTTATTTACTGCGGCATCGGTTTGGATAAAGGATTCGATCGCAAACTCTGAATCTGCACGCAGGAGATTAATATTACGCCCCTTGGCACTGACGATTCCAGCTGTAACCGTAGAAGTCAAATCCATAGGATTACCAACCGCTAACACCCACTGTCCTACCTGAATCTGGTCAGAATTGCCAAATGCAAGGTGGGGGAGAGCTTCACCTTCAATTTTGAGGAGGGCGAGGTCGGTAGAGATATCGGTACCGATCACTTCGGCCTTAAAAGTCTGGTTGTCAAACAGGGTGACCTCGACATTGCTAGCGTCGGCGATTACGTGATTATTGGTGGCGATGTATCCGTCATCGGAGATGAGTACTCCCGAGCCAGTAGCCATACCTTCGGGGACTTCAAACATTTCATCGTCGAAGAAATCACGGAAGGGATTGCTAAAGAAATCGCTATTGGGTTGTGTACTTTTCGAATCAAAGCGAGCACGAATGTGGACAACCGCAGGTCGGGCCAAACTGGCCGATGGGACAAAATCTGGTAGGTTTTGCAAAGAGGCATCCCCGCTTGGTGCTGGGGGATTGTAGCGAGAGAACGTAGTCGGTGTTTGGTCCTGAACATAGACGACATTGCTGCTTTCGAAGAAGGATTTGTAGATTCCAACCCCTGATAGAGAGCCTAAAAGGGCAAGTACGAAACCAGAGCCGATCAGGAGACCGATTGATTTTTTAGTCATACAAACAAGATAAGATAAGACTAATGGGATGCGATGGGACGCATCAAGCTTTGCTTTGAATTAACGCAAGACCGTGCCAATTGTTCGTGAAGTGCCAGATGGTAGGTCTGCAATATTTACTGCAATTCATTTCAATTTACGGATTGATATGGGATTGAGCAAGACAAAAGCTTGGACTTGAGTAAGATAGCCTTTTGGGAGCTTTCGATTGCGTTTTTTTGATCTTTAGGTGAAGGAGGCGAAATTGGGGCTAGCAACCTAAAAATGTAAAGCACAAACATGGATTTTATCTGGCAAGGAATCTTTGGAGATCTACCTTCTACAGGCAACAATTATAGGTCATGGATAAATGATGTTGGCCAGTGGTTGATACATGTCCACGCCAAGCCTAG
>CAZHOC010000269.1:0-6771 GCA_964534295.1 uncultured Bacteroidia bacterium
CTGCAGACTGCGCCGCCCGCTCAATCTGCGCGGCATCCTTGGCGCAATCCATGCCCCTACGTGTGCGAGCAGAAGCTTCATTTTGTTGATCACCTTGGCGGGACCAAAGGCCCAACCGATACGCAGGCCTGTAGCAGCGAATGCTTTAGACATACCATCGATGAAAATCGTATAGTCCTTCATCTCAGGATGCAGTCCGACAGGATTGAAGTGGGTGGTATCCCCATAAGTCAAATTCCAGTAGATCTGATCGTAAAGGAGGTATAGCGGTTTACCATCGGGACCGCGTCTTTTATTCTCTGCGAGCACGAGTTCACAAATACCAGAAAGTTGTTCGGCGGTCAAAGTGGTACCCGTAGGGTTGAGAGGAGAACAAAGCGCAATCAGGCGAGCATCTGCCAAGTGGGGCTCGATTTGAGCTGCCATAGGCATGAATCCGTCCTCTGGCTTGGTTTCAATCTCTACTCGGCTAGAGCTAAAGATGTGGGTATAAAAGTTATTGTTCCAAGAAGGAACTGGATAAATCACTTTATCGCCTGGATCGAGCAGCGTAGAGTAGGTAGCATAGATCAAAGGACGTGCTCCGGAAGAGACCAAAAACTGATCCGCAGGATAATCTAAATTTTCACGCTCCTTGGTAAAACTAGCTGCCGCTTCGCGCAACTCTGGCATTCCGTTAGAGGCAGGATAACGGGTCTGACCATTTTCATAAGCTCTAACGATATCTTGACGTAAAGCCTCTGGAATCGGAAAAATCTCAGGATCGAAATCTCCGATGGTCAGATTATATATTTCCTCCCCTTCGCGGATCTTCTGCTTGATCTGCTCTGCGAGAGCGAGGATTTGAGAACCCTGCAGGTTCTCGGACATATTTGATACTTCTTGCATGATGAACTCACTATATGAACGCGCAATTTACCCAATAAAAAGAAGCTTCGGTAACCGCTTTTCCACAAAAGATTGCATATAGGGTTCAAATGTTCACGGTTGGAACCATTTGGTCAAAACTTTGACTGCTTCCTCCTTGGGAGCAAAACTGACGGGGGAGGGCGTTCGGCGAGGCCGATATCCCGCTTCTTTGCTCATATAGTTTTCTCGACTCCACTTCCAAATAAAGACGCCTTCCATCCAATCTTCGTCCCAAAATCGTTCAAACATGGCTTGATAACAACGTGCTTGAACCTTGGCAGAGATTTCCTCTTTAGGGATCTCACCGCGGGGTTCCCATTCCCAAGGATGAATAGCAGCGTCCATACTAGAACGATAGCCCACTTCGGTAAATACGAGGGGTTTTTGCCATTTTTTGGCCATCAACTTTAGGCGACGAAAATGCGGTTCCCAAGCTTTTTTCAGGGCTTTAAGCGAGGGGTCTTTGCGTTCCACTAGTGGGAAATATGCCTGAACCCCAATGAAATCCAAAGCATCCCAAAACTGAATGCCCTCATACTCCAAATAGAAGTTGGCGGCATAGGTAAGTTTCCCATGATAGACCTCTCTCACCGCGGCAATGATTTCACGCCATTCTTGTTCGTGCTGAGTAGAAGGGATGTAAAGCTCGGTACCGATACAAAAAGCTTCGAACTGATGCTTTTCCGCAATTTGGGCATAGTGTAAAATGAAGGCTTTGTAGTCCGCAAACCATTTTTCCCAATCCTCCGGGCTTTGCATATCAATATCAGAGCGCCATTTACCCTCGTTAGGCCTTCTAATCCAGATGTGGGGTTTGAGCATACTCTTGATGCCCAGCGTTCTGGCGAGTTTTGCAGTGCGAACCAGTTCTCTTTCCCTACGGCCATTGCGATCTCGGCGATGACGGAAAGCGATTTCAGGGGTATTTTCGGCGTATTGCCAGCCAAAGGGCGTGTGGGCCATCCAATTGGCGTGGACAGCCTGCATGGTTTGGAGATGGCTAATTTGGACAGAATCCTTTCGTTCCCAGGAGAGGCCTCGCACTTTGCTTTCAAATACGGGTTCTAAGTCAAGCGGCCCTTCTACCAATGGCGGTAGTGTGGGCCACATGTACCATGCTCCGAGTAATAACAAAACCGGTGTACTGAGACCGATCCAGATCCGTTTCATAGATTTGATGTTTGCACACTAAAAGTACAAATCTAGCCTCAAATCTAAAGACAAATTGAATCAATCAATTACCTCCCAAACCGTACTGCCAACGTTGCGCTTCTGTCGCCAAGACTGAGGCAAAGCCTTCCTGATCACTAAACTTTTCGTTTGTCTTTTCCCAACCGGCGACGAATAGATAGGGGGTTGCTTTGTCTGGATATAGCTTGAGGATGCTCGCAAAGGTTTGAATCACCCCGCTCCCTTCTTCCGCTGCGGTATAGGCTTGCATAAAATCCGCTTTGTGGCCGACGACTCCCATACCCAGGGCTTCATGCAAAAAAGCTTGATCACCATAAGTATAAATGGTTTCGGTGCTCTCGCCGCTAGCTTGAAAAAACTCTTCCGTTTCCAGATTTACAATCCCTACCGCTAGGGCCATTCCTTCTACATGAGGGCTAACCGAAACCTCACTACTAAAACCGTTGACGCCGGCATAGATACTTACCCTATGCACGACTTCAAGAGAGTGTTCTCCCACATTCATAGCTGGAAAACGCAGTTCGAAGGTTGAGCGGCTAGGCCCTTCGATGAGGCTTTTGTAGGTCGCCCCTTGGGGAACGCTCACCCGATACAGAGAATCTTGGTACCAGAGGGCGATGCCACCCGAGCCTAGAGAATTACCCACTTTGAGGATATCCATGCCCCAGGGCAGCATATCGTGATAGTTTTGTCCGGTACCGACTTGCTGAAGTACCATGTCTGAAGTAACCTTCCCAAAAATATCAAAACCGTTACGCTCGTCGAAATAGTTGCGGAAGGCAATGACATCATTTTCCCAGCCCGGGCCTTCGTATTGAAAATGCTTTTGGGTAACCTTCGTTTCTGTACCGGCGATGCGTTCTCCGAAGGAGATCTCCTCATACTCCTCGCCCATAGTAAGCACTTTGGCGAGATGTAGATTGGTGCGAGCAGCGGCCTTGGGTACCTCAGCCAGAGGGATTTTCTTGAGATTTAGTTCGTTGGGCCAATCCAAAATAAGCACAGCCTCGTCCCAAGATCCATCCCCATCTAGATCATCAAACTGGCTAGTTAGCACTTTATCACCAGCTGTAAAGAGCACCGCTTCTCCTGAGGCAATAGTGCCTAATTGAGCTTCACATTCTGCTCGAGAAACGAGTGTTGGTACTGCCGAAAGCGCAGGTCCTTCGAACTTTAAACTAGCCTGAGGCTTATTCTCACAAGCAAAAAGTATTAGACAGAGGGGTAGTAGGTAGTAGTATTTCATGCTTCCTTAGGATTTGGGTTTACCGATGGTAGCAAGGATGCCTCCATCAACATAAAGGATGTGTCCATTGACAAAATCAGAGGCCTGAGAGGCTAAGAAAACCGCTGCGCCTCGCAGCTGATCTGGTTCTCCCCAAACACCTGCGGGGGTTCGGCCTTGGATAAACTCATGTAATGGATTTCCAGCCACCCGCAAAGGTGCGGTTTGCTCAGTTGCAAAGTAGCCAGGCCCAATGCCATTGACTTGAATATTGAAGCGGGCCCACTCTGTGGCCATATTACGGGTAAGCATTTTGAGACCACCTTTGGCGGCGGCATAAGCCCCTACGGTATCTCGGCCTAGCTCACTCATCATAGAACAGATGTTGATCACCTTACCGCCACCGCGCTCTATCATAGCTGGCACGATGGCCTTAGCCATCAAAAAGGGGGCAAAAAGATCAACTTCTAGCACAGCCATAAAATCTGCGGCTGGCATATCTACCAAGGGATTTCGTTTGATGATGCCAGCATTATTGACCAATATATCTATAGGGCCTAAGTTGGCTTCTATTTGAGGAATCGCCGCTGCGATCTGTTCTTCTTTGGTTACGTCAAAAAGGAAGCCTTCGACCTCATAGCCTTCGGCTTGATAATGTGCCACCGCCTTTTCCAGACGCTCTGGGGTATGCCCATTGATGGCGAGTTTCGCGCCTGCATCGCCGAGGCCTTTGGCCATTGCCATCCCTAAGCCATGGGTACCACCTGTGATCAGCGCTACTTTGCCTTTAAGATCAAAATAGGGTGTGTTCATGATTAGCGCATTTCAGTAGGTGAAAAAGTATCCATATCGCCATAGTCGAGGTTCTCACCTGCCATGCCCCAGATAAAGGTGTAATTGCTAGTCCCAGCTCCGCAATGCATCGACCAAGGGGGAGAGATCACCGCTTGTTGGTTTTGCATCCAGATATTGCGGGTTTGATCAGCGGGGCCCATGAAATGGCAAACCGCTTGGTTTTCGGGTACCTCAAAGTAGAAGTAGACCTCCATGCGACGATCGTGTACGTGAGCGGGCATCGTATTCCAAACGCTACCTACTTTCAATTCGGTCATCCCCATCTGCAATTGGCAGCTTTCGACTACGCTATTGACAATCAGCTTGCGGATGGTACGAGCATTTGAGGTTTCGAGCGAACCTAACTCCACGATTTCAGCCTCATCTTGGGAGATTTTCTTATCTGGATAGGAGTGATGTGCAGGAGCAGAGTTGAGATAAAAAAGAGCCGGGTTTTCAGGATCGACGCTTTTAAAGACTACCTCCTTTTCTCCACTGCCTAAATACAGCGCCTCCTTATAGTCTAAAGAGTATGAGCGTTCTCCGACTAGGATCTCTCCTACTCCTCCCACATTGATAATCCCTAACTCACGTCTGGCCAGAAAATGATCTGAGCGTAAGGGGGCAATCGTTTCGAGGGGAAGGCCTTTAGTGGTAGGCATGGCGCCACCAGCCATGTAGCGATCGTAATGAGAGTATACCCAATGTACCTCGTCTGCGACAAAAAGCTTCGGGATGAGAAATTCAGCTCTTAGAGCTTCGGTAGTATAATGAGGGTAATCATCGGGGTGAAGGGCATAGCGCACCTCAAAATGCGTAACGGACATAAAATTTATACTTTGTCCGATGATAGTGATTCTAAAGGGATATAATCTATGAGACCGTTGCCAAAGGAGCAGAATGAAACTTTCTTTTTACCTAAATTATACTTTTATCCCCCTATGGCAGATTTGCCTTAGGCAACTACTATTTTGATTAGATTTTCATTGACTACTCGCTATTTTCTTTGGTTACTACTTTGTTTTAGTCAGTTGGGACTGTTTGCCCAGCAAAGTCTTCGCTTCCGCTACTTTGATAAGCAGGATGGGCTTTCTCAAAATACAATCTTTGCTATCGCCCAAGACGGCGACGGCTTTATGTGGTTTGGCAGTCGAAATGGTCTTAATCGCTTTGATGGTTATAACTTCAAACAATATCATACCCAAGGGGATGACGAAACCCAAAGTCTGATCGATAATGATATTCGATGTCTTTATTATGATGAGGTAGATTCGAGCTTGTGGATCGGTACCCGTAATGGATTAGGTAAGTTTTACCTCTCCGAGGAACGATTCTCAAACTTTGGGCCTGATAGTCTACCTTCATGGGGGCTAGAACAGAAGTTTATAAGGGATATCAAACGTGATAGTAAAGGTCGTCTCTGGATCGCCATAGCATCGGGTCTCACCTTTTGGGATGAGACTCAATCTCGCTTTGCCCCCATCATTAAGCTACCAACATCGGAGGAAGACCCCGCACTCTCTCGTGTATCGACTTTTATTGAAGACTCAGAAAACCGCCTATGGCTTGGTGGGGCATCCGGTCTCTACCTAATAGAAAACGCCCAAAGTGCTCAACCTCAGCTTCGGGCTGGAGAAAAGCTGCATCCTATTCTATCTAGACTCAACACTAAAGACATACGCTCTCTCTGTAGAGACCATCTGGGCAACATTTGGATTGGCACCAATCATAACGGACTATATCGATGGAGCCCTCAAAGCAATCAATTGGATCAATTTCTTCATGAGCCGGGAAACATGAATAGCCTTGCCGACAATAGCGTTCGGACGATCGTTTTGGACCGAGAGCAGCAAATTTGGATTGGCACCTTTGCTGGGCTCAACCGCTTTAGAGCTGAAGAAGGAGATTTCGAAACTATCCAGAGTGAGGCCTTTATGCTTACTGGCCTCAGCAATAGTTCTATCCACAAGCTATTTGTGAGCAAGAAGGGAGCTCTCTGGCTAGGCACTTACAATGGCGGCGTAAATTACCTAGACGAGAGTTTTAACCGTTTCGATATCTATCGTCGCCAGCCCTATCCCAATAGCCTAAGTAATGATGTAATCAGTTCCTTTGCCGAAACCCCCGAAGGAAATCTATGGATTGGTACAGAAGGGGGTGGCCTTAACTATTTTGACCGCCAAACCAATAAGTTTCAACAATTTAAATCCAAACCCGAAAATGGTACCGGTATAAATGGCCCCAATATCAAAAGCCTTTTGTTAGACGGAGACTCCCTTTGGGTAGGGACCTTTCAATTTGGATTAAACTTAGTCGATCTGCGCACCCAGCAAGTTAAACAGTATCTACACGAGGCCGATAATCCCCATTCATTAGGCGAAAACAATGTCTATAGTATCCTCCGAGAAGGACCCTATTTATGGTTGGCAGTCTATTCAGGTGGGGTTGACCGCTTTGATTTGAGGACTGGTGAGTTTCTAAACTTAAAAACCAATCCCAATCAAGCCAATAGCCTTCCCACCAATGATGTGCGAGTATTGTATAAGGATCCCCAAGGAGATATCTGGGCAGGTACCGAAAAGGGGCTTTGCCTGATGCAAGGTCGCGATCCT
>CAZHOC010000270.1:0-6768 GCA_964534295.1 uncultured Bacteroidia bacterium
GTATAAATGCCATTGGGTAGATCGGATAGGTCTAGTTGAGTCGTTTGCGGTTGACTTAGGGTCAAGCTTTCGCTGCGGACGATCCTGCCTTGAGCGTCAAATACTTGTAGCTGGCCTCTATCGTTCGCCGAATAGGCGATCTCCAAGAAAAAGATCCCTGTGCCCGGGTTAGGAAAGATATTGAGCCCTTCATTATAAAGTACATCCTGATCGATAGAGGTGTTGAATCCACTTGCTTCGATCGTCTCACTCGCAATATCTGTACAGCCATCGGCATTGGTTACGGTCAAGATAACAGTATAGGTATCTACCACAGTGTAGGTGTGAGAAGGATTTTGGTCGGTAGAAGTAGCTCCATCACCAAAGTCCCAAGCCCAACTTACGGCATTGCTAGTTTGATCGGTGAAATCAACTTCTCCGCCCCATGGAAGGGTGAGTTGCGTTCTGCTAGCCGCAAAAGTCGCATCCAGATTACCAGTACCTACTTGTACAGGAACCTCCACGCGATCACACATAGAAGCGGCGCTCAGCTGCCAGTCGTAGAAGTAAGGATACTCAGCGCTTCCCAAGGTAGAGCCTTTCACTTCCATCATACCACTCGTCAAGTAAGGGTAGCTGACGTTGTCTGTACTGATAAAGAGGTTGCCAGGGCCAGTGGCTACCAGCTGGAGATTATTACCAGCAGTAACGTTGAAGTTGAGATCAAGGACTCTTGGTCCAAGGCCGATAGGTAGGGTCTTGCTTTGCAGAACGTTTCCAAGTTCATCTCTTAGCTCGATAGTCCGGATACCATCGCCTTGGCAAAATACCATTACGGACTTGAGGGTAAAGTTGGCAAAAGCATCAAAGATAATCCCTTGATCAGCATTTGGATCTACATAGCCATTGTCGCCGATATAAGTTTCTTTACCGCCTTGACCTACTTGCTCAATGATCGCATAGAAAGAGGTATTGTTGTTGATATTGGGGCTCTGGAAGGTATTACCAGTACCGAGAAGGTTGCCGCCTGTCATCGCATCATACCAAACGATTTCACCAGAACTAGGCGTTGCGCTAAGCAAGACATTAGAGCCAGGGCAAACGATAGGCGTCGGATCTGGAGTAATCGTTTCTGCTAGAACCTGGAAGGTGATATCCGTTTGATTGTCCAAGAAGAAGTAGTCTTCGTTTTGATTTACTGTCAGGATGTTTACCTCGAGAGAGTAGCCACCAGAAACGAAAGTTCTATTAGGAAGCACGATAGGCTGTACACCGCCTGGGAAAACCAATCCTGTCCAGTTGATGGTATCAATCACGCCATCAGAGTAACGAAGCTCGATTTGTGCTTCAGTAATATCGCCGGTGCCTTTGTTGATCACACTTAAGATAGGCGTGAGATTTTGAGAACAATTGATCTCGTCAAGATTGACAAATTGGTCAATGGCTAGGTTGTTGGTTTGATCAGGTACTACCGGAGTATTGCCCTGGGCAACTAGGTAGTCGTAAGCAGCTTTAACATCGATCAAGCCATTGCCATAATCATTGTCTTCACCAACTGGTCCTAGGTCGATCGCCGTTACGTAGAGGGCCATCTTGACATCAAAAGCAGGAAGATTGGGGAAGGCTTCTCTCAATAGTAAGAAAGCACCAGAAACGTGAGGCGTAGCCATGGAGGTTCCCGAAAATGCCGAATAAGAATTGTTAGGCGTAGTAGAGCGAACGTTGCTTCCAGGAGCGACTACTTCTGGCTTAATATTAAGGGCGTTGATGGTGTCGGGGCAAGAACTAGGGCCACGACTAGAGAATCCAGAAACTGGATAAGTGCTCAAGTTGCCAACAATAGAACCTACGGAGAAGGTATTGACAACCGTCATGTTTAAGCTAGGCTCAGCTCCCATGGTGCTTGGGCCAGGGCCTTCGTTACCTGCACCAAATACGGCAATGATACCAGCGGCTTCGGTAGTGATTTGTAGCTGACCAAAGGCACCTGGATCACAGAAGTTGGCGGGATAGTTGCCCAACTGCGTACGCCAAGAGTTGTTGATTACATCTGGCATATCATCAGTGGTATTGATGTCACCATCTGGATCAAGTGCCCATTGGAATACGCCAGCAGGATTGAAGAGAGATACACACTCTGGGCTAAAGCCAGGGATTTCAGGAGAGGCCATCCAAAAAGCGTTGAAGGCAACGCCAATGGTATCGTTAGTATTGGGATTCAAACCAGTAGTGGTTCCAGTAACGTGAGTACCGTGGCTATCGCAATCGTAAGGTACACTAGAGTTACCCCATTGATCAAACCAAGCGAGGTCGGCCGGAGCATAGTTTCCGTAGTAGGTACGCTTTAAAGCCGGGTGTTCTACATCTACCCCAGTGTCCATAACGAGGACTTTGCGACCGTAACCTGTATATCCTAATTTCCACATTTCTGGGGCATTGATAGCGGATAGTCCCACTTCACGTCCATTAGGGATCATAGTCGCTTCTACTTCCTCTACTTTAGAGATGGAAGGCGTGCGGATGTATTCGATGCGATCAATTTCTAGGCGGTTGCTTATCTCCTTAATCGCGTCTGGGGTCATATGGGCGTAGATTAGGTTGGTAATCCAATAACCCTGGACCATAGAGTGAACCACTCCGTCCATGGATTTAAGCGTCGCAAGCAAAGGACCTTGGGTGGCGTTGGCCTTATCTTGCAAAGCTTGCAAAAGCTGAGGTACTCTCGCTTGGCGAGGTACTTGACGCTTTTGAAAATCAGCATCCATCGCACTTACATCCACGCGGTCGGCTAAGAGGATGTAAACCGGTAAGTAATTTTGTGCTTGGGTTTCCATTTCGGCCATCAATTCTGGATGAATGACAGCTTCATTGAAGGTTGTACTTTGGGCCATTAGGCTTGTGCTTAGCCAGAATAGACCCAAACAAAGAGTAAAGAAGGGCTTCATACTTTGGGTTTTAATTGATTAGGATATACAATTTGTCTCATTCAGTTCATTATTCTTCACATCTGAAGGGCAGAGGCTCATTCGATGATATCGTATTCTTTCAACCAATCAGTGATAGTTTCATAGTAATTATTACAGGCTTGCCAGTTTAAAGTCGATAAATCTTCGCCATAGGCACAGCTCACACATTTTTGTAGGCTATGATTGCATTGCTCAAAGACTCTGGTCGTGAGTTGAGCGTTCTGCGAAGCAGCTATCGAAGACTCATACAAACTTTTGGTCTTGCGCCAATCCACCTGAGAATCATTTTCGCCAAACAAAGCTAATACGGGACACGCTATTTGTCCTAGGAGCTGGTCAAAATCTTTAATGTAAACCCACAAGCCACTTTCCTCATCAAAATATCCCTTGCGGGTATAGTTTTGAATTTCTTTTTGATAGGCCAATCTACCTGCCTCCGTAATCTCTTTGACAGCTCTATAATTAAAGAGTTGTTGACAGAGGCTGTCTTCGGTTAAGGGCTTCACCGCAGCGAGATAATCTTCAAAACTACCTTCAGTACACTGCAACTTATGACCCGCTAGCCAGGCCTGATATAAGCGTTCGGCTTCGGCCTCCTCCTTACCTGCGATAATCAAATTTTCTCGCAATAAATAGCCGTAGTTCTCTTTGTCGTCGGTACCACTGACAGAGATCCAGAAATCGACGGGGAATTGCTTATTGATTAGGGGGCAAATCCAACCAGCCCGACTAATTCCCCAAAGACCTATCTTTTCGTAACCTTCGATCTTACGTTTTTGGATTTCTTTGATGGCAGCTAAAGCTTCCTGGGCAGAATTTTCGACGGGTTGTTGGATGTCAAACTCTCCTTCACTTTTGCCGCAACCCATTTTGTCCCAAAGGACAACTGTAAGGCCCATATTGACAAATTGGTCTCTTAAGTCCGAAATCCACTGGCCCTCCACAAAATTGGTGGGACCATAACCGGGAATAATAATGACGAGTGCTTGGGATGGCTGACCTTCGGCCTTCTCGATGAGACCATTTAAAGTCTTGTCTTCAAACTGAAATTCAAAGGACGCGGATACTCGCTGACCCCATGCTGGAGAAGTGAGTAATAAGCAGGCTAAAGCTAAGACTAGGCTAAAAACTTTCATTTGCATGATAGACGTTTTGCAGGATTTCTTTGTTGATCACAAGCGCCCTGTATTCTGCAACCTTGCACTTTTAAAGGACGAATTGTGCTACTCAAAGAGTAATCCTAATGATCGATGGTCTAAAGCCTGCTCATCGATATTACAATATCGGTATATATATGTTTCCTTCGCGCCGCTTTCCCCCAGATTATAGTGCATTTATTTTTCTCTCTCTTTCTGGGTAGGGTATTCAGTTTTTGGTTTGTCTTACCACCAAAATCGATTAAAAAGATAGTTTACTCATAAGGTTTAAATTGGTTCTAGTGTGTGTAGTAATGGAGGAGGAGCCCACGGCTCCCCTCTTTTTTTTTGCCTATCCTTATCAAAACAAAGCCTACTTTTACACTATGAAAGTATTTTATGCTCTAATACTATTGAGTTGCTGTAGTTTCCTGTCGGCCCAAGATCTTTACACGATCAGTGGCTACGTGCAGGATGCCGAAAACAGTGAAAAACTCATCAGTGCCAAGGTTTATGATAGCCGTTCCGGGAACGGTGCTCTCACTAACAACTTTGGCTTTTTTAGCTTGACCCTGCCTGCTGGCCCTGTTTCTTTGACCGTGGCTTATGCAGGATACAAACCCTTTAAACTCGAACTCGACCTACAACAAGACGCCGAGTTTACCTTTGATCTTGAATTTTACAGTACCGAAGAGGTAACCATTGTTGCTGATGAAGTCGAGCGGATTCAAGAAAAAACTGAGATGAGTACGATCGATGTACCGATTGAGCAGATCAAACTTTTGCCAGCCTTGTTGGGAGAGGTAGATGTGATCAAGGCTATCCAACTCCTGCCGGGAGTACAATCGGGCAACGAAGGTACGACAGGGCTATACGTTCGCGGAGGCGGACCGGACCAAAACCTTATCCTCCTAGACGATGTGCCGCTTTATTATGTCAGTCACCTTGGGGGATTTTTCTCGGTTTTTAATGCGGATGCTTTGAGTAGCGTCAAATTGGTCAAAGGCGGTTTCCCTTCTCGCTATGGCGGACGCCTTTCTTCGGTGCTAGACATACGGATGAAAGACGGCAATGCCGAAAAGTTTCAGGGGGAAGGGAGCTTAGGCATTATTGCTTCCCGTATTTCGCTACAGGGACCGATCATCAAAAATAAAACCTCTTTCATGGTTTCGGCCCGCCGGACCTATTTAGATTTGTTTACCCGCCCATTAACCTCTTTGATTACACGACTCCAATCAGGAGGCGAAACAGCGGCTTCCTTTGGCTATTATTTCTACGACCTCAATGCAAAGGTCAATCATAAAATTTCTCACCGAGACCGCCTTTTACTGAGTCTCTATATGGGAGATGACCGCTTAGGTCTGAGTCTCAGTGATCAAACGGGCCAACCTGGTTCGCCTGAGTATAATGCCTTTGCCATCCGCAATACCAATGCTTGGGGCAATCGCTTAGCCGCGCTGCGTTGGAACCACATCTGGAATCCTAAGCTTTTCAGTAACCTCACCGCTACTTACACCAATTATCGTCTCAAAACTGACAGCGATATCGAAACCGAGTTTGATAATGGTGCTGGTGGGGTTGAATCGATTGATGCCGCTTTGCGTTACCGCTCAGGCATTAGAGACTTTGGTGCTAAACTCGAATTTGATTATTACCCTAATCCGCGGCATGACATCAAGTTTGGCGCGAATGTTACCTTCCATACTTTCACGCCCGGGGCTGCTGGTTTCCAGATCAGCGTGGGGGACACTGCCTTGATTGACACTACCCTCAACAACCAAATTCAAAATACTTGGGAGAGTTATGTGTTCGTCGAAGACAACTTCCGCATCGGGAGTCGCTTTAGTGGCAATGTAGGTCTACATGCTTCCTTGCTGAGGGTCAATCAAAAGAGTTATCCCTCCTTACAGCCGCGTTTGTCCTTGCGATATCTGGTGTCAGAAGACGTCTCTATCAAGGCTTCCTATGCGCGCATGACCCAGTTTTTGCACCTCTTGGTCAATTCGGGTACTGGCTTGCCAATCGATCTTTGGGTGCCCGCGACGGATAAAGTGCCTCCGCAACAATCATGGCAGGCAGCGCTTGGAATCGCGAGTAGTTTGTTTGATGATAAATTAGAGTTTACCGTCGAAGGTTACTACAAACAAATGTCGGGACTGATCGCCTATAAAGAAGGTACAGACTTTTATATCGGCCTCGATGGTACTGATTGGCAAGACCGGGTCGAGACCGGAGGGACAGGCGAAGCTTATGGCGTAGAGTTTCTCTTGCAAAAGAAGACAGGCAAGACCACAGGCTGGATTGGCTATACGCTTTCATGGAACAACCGCCAATTTGAAAACCTCAATCAAGGCGAGGTCTTTCCCTTTAGATATGACCGCAGACATGACATCAGTGTGGTGCTGGCTCATCAGCTAACTGAGCGAGTCAGTTTCTCGGCTACTTGGGTTTATGGTACGGGTAATGCGATTTCCTTACCGAGTGGAGGCTATACCACTTTGCCCGTGAGACCGAATATCAATCGTGGTTTTACGCCCCAATTTGGGAGCTTTTATCCTTTGCTAAATGGGCAACAGGGGGTGCAACTCTACGAAAATGGCCGCAATGGCTTCCGCATGGAGGACTATCACCGCATGGATTTGGGTATGAATGTAAAGCGTCCTACGAAGTGGGGCTCGCTTACCTGG
>CAZHOC010000271.1:0-6762 GCA_964534295.1 uncultured Bacteroidia bacterium
TTTGATATTGAACATCACTTCAGCAGTCTTGAAAAGTCAGTTCAATATCAAAAATCTTTATTCAGAAACCAGACTGGAATAAAGATTTTTGATATTGAACTGACTTTTCAAGACTGCTGAAGTGATGTTTTCCCCGGTACGGATCAAGGGATTGGCATAAGCAACCGCATTGGGGTTGTAACCGATAGAGCTATGGTCACTGCGATCCATACTCATCACCGAAAGCGTCAAAAAACGGTATTTGATTTCTCCTCCGAGGGAGCGACTTTCATGGGGCGTATTTTGGATATTAATGCTGCTATCAAGCCCGCGATAATTAGGGTCATCCAAGACATCGCTGGAATCTGAATTGGGATTCAAATAATTGAAGGGATTGTAGAGACTACCAGTAGCGTAGAAAATCTGCCGATCATCAAAGCGAGTGTCCGTACCAAAAAAGCGAAAACGGACCACATTTTTATCTCTCCCTAGCTTGCCCCCAAACAATAGATTGAGGCTCTTATAATTGTCAGATCCAATGTAAAGGCTAGCCTTAGTAAAAACTGGACGCTCCGAATCAGCCATTACAATATTGATAATACCCGCCGAGGCGTCAGCTCCGTACAAAGCCGCTGAAGGTCCATAAATCACCTCTATTCTCTCGGCTTGCTGGATGGGCAACTGGGCGCCAATAGGCATACCGCTCACCACATAAGGCTTAATCGGATTACCGTTGATAAGGATTTTGGCGTAGGCATTGCCCAATAGCCCTCTCATCGTAAAAGTCTCCCCTTCTAAAGCAGAGCCCGGTTGAGACACTCTGATCCCAGGCATAGACTCTAGGGCATCGGCTAGGGTAATATAGCCTTGGCTGATGATTTCGCTACGAGGAATAACAAAGATGGTAAAAGGCAAATCGGCGATATCTTGCAAGGATTTACTGGCCGCGGCAACTTGCGTTTTGAGGAGCAAACTATCGTCTAAAAATAAGTCCTCCCTATCTAACTGATCCAATTGTTGCAGCAAGCTGTCTGACTGAGCCATTAACCCCCCAGTTATAGCAAAAAGACACAAAGCACAAAGCAGCAATTTTCTCATCATCGATCACAAAAATAAGAGGGCTCTTCAATAGCAATTTATTAGCACATGCCCACTAAGTCAACCTAGTTTTTTCCGATGGATAAAGTCTATAGATAAGCTGTGATATCTTACTTAGATGCTTTTTTTCGGAATTACTGCTGCGCAGAACGCTTATTCTATTTGTTGAGTTGGTGAGTTGGTGATTTGTTGAGTTGGTGATTAAAAAATTCATTAAATCAGTAATTCAACAATTCCACTAAGCGTTCCGCGAAGCGGTAGCACAAAAGTTTATCCTCTCAATCGCATCTAAGGCATAAACATAATAAATGAACACCCAATTGCTTAATTCAATCTTTGTGGCGCTTTGTATGCTAGCGCTCACCACTAGCTGTGAAGAAAACCCGATTATCGAAGTAGAGGAAATCAACAGCGAGGATTACCAAGGTACCGCTTCGGTTAGTCAAGGATTTGCCACCACCACTACCACTAATCTTTATGCAGCAGGTCAAAGAGTGGCCGGACTGGGAGAAATCACCGCCTCTGACAATACGACTTGGACAGTACCAGCAGCAGTAAATTATACCAATAACGCCTTCCCTTTTGCCCCTGACCTCTATAATCCGGACGGCATCCAATACAACAGTGCTGCCGAAGCCTTGGCGGCATTTAGCGATGATGATATCATTGAAATAGATGCAAATGGGGAGCTAATCACGGGCTATATATTCGCCGATAATTATTTTGAGCTCTATGTCAACGGCACCCCTGTTGGCAAGGATGCGATTCCTTTTACCCAGTTTAATTCTCATATCCTTAAGTTTCGTGTAAATAGCCCCTATACGATTGCCATCAAATTGGTGGATTGGGAAGAGAACCTTGGCTTAGGCACGGAAAGCGGTCAAGGCTCTGCCTATCATCCGGGAGACGGAGGGTTGGTAGCCGTATTTCAAGACGAGGGCGGCAATAGCGTGGCCAGCACTGGCGCAGAATGGAAAGCTCAATGCTTTTACACAGCGCCGATTAAGGATCTAAGCTGCCCTTCAGAATCCGGCAGCACCCGTAGTACTGCGGCTTGCGATACTGAGGGCGTAAGCGATGGTAGCGAATTTTACGCATTGCATTGGGCACTGCCCGATACTTGGATGAATGCCGATTTTGATGATACTGATTGGCCCAGTGCTACGACCTATACCAATGCTACTGTGGGAGTAGACAATAAGCAGTCATATACGGATTTTACCGATATTTTTGACGCGGCTGCCGATGACGCTGAGTTTATCTGGTCAACTAATTTGATCCTCGACAATGAGGTAATCGTGAGATATACGGTGGAGTAGCCAACAAAAATTATTCAGTCCTCAATACTAAATAGGGCGAAAGATTCAAGGAGGATCTTTCGCCCTAAAAGTATGCGAATGGTTAGGCAAATGAGGCTTATATTTACCTTCATCAAACAACAAACTATGCAGTACGCCTATACCATCCTTTATGTCAAAGAGGTTGCAGAAAGCCTCAGTTTTTATGAAACTGCCTTTGGCTTTCAACGCAAGTTTATCACTCCAGAGGGAGATTATGGTGAGCTAGTCAGTGGCCCCACCACCATTGCCTTCGCCTCTTTCGAATTGGGAGAATCCAACTTCAAAAAGGGCTATCTTAAAAGTGATCCCACCACTCGACCATTTGGCATCGAACTGACCTTTACCTCTGAAGAGATCGAAAATGATTTTGCCAAGGCCCTCCAGGCTGGGGCAGTTGAGGAAGAACCTCTTGTCCAAAAGCCGTGGGGACAAATCGTAGGCTATTTGAGAGATAACAATGGTTTTTTGATTGAAATTTGTACGCCGATGCAAGCTTAGGCTACCGCTGCGCGGAACGCTTGTCTCTTTTGGGGCGGCATGCATGCGCGCCCCTACAGATGATCGTTCTGCGAAGTAGTAAAAAAATACCCAGCCAACATTTGACTGGGTAACATATAACTTCCTTTAGGTCTTTAAGATGGAGGAGCCGTTAAGTCTAGCGTCATTGCACCAGAAGCAGCACTGAATCCCGAAGAAGGTGGTTGAAAATCCACCGTGCTACCATCGTAAAATGTTCTTATCGTGTAATCTATTGGTGTTAGAGCTAGATTTCCAGCCAAAACGGGGTATTCTAAAAAGCACACTGATTCCTCTCCAATTTTATCATATCCTCCACCGGACGAAAAAGGAACAAAATAGCTAGTGATGTCCTCTTCTACGGCAAGAATATTGGTACCAGTTGGATTATCATCAGCATAGGTTTCGGTCCAAGCAACTCCTAGTGCATGAAAAATCACATTGGAGTATTGCACTCCTCCATTTGCGGGTGGAGAATAAGGCCCTGAACCTAGTAAAGAAGTACTGTAAACAAACTTTTGGTCTGGTTTCAGTCCCGCAGCTGGAAAGCCGCCACTGCTATTTCCGATTGATGTTCCATCATAGGAAACAATGACACAATAAAATAGCGGTTTACCCTCATGGTTTTCTTTCAACCATTTACTGTCTACAAATGGTACTAAAAAACGGTAGGTATTAGGGAATTGAAGATATTCTGTTTCCCCACTTTTTACCCCCCAAAGCACGGAGTGATCTGCAGATGCTGTAACAGGATCAGCCGGAAGCTCATCAATAAATAGCTTGAACTCAAGCTCTACCACTCTCACATCAGTATCAGAAAGTATCTCGACTTCCATACCTAGGCCAGGATCTGCTCCTACCATTTTCTTTACTTTCGTGCCTTTCTTTTTCGGATCACCAATAATGAATTCTGCAGTAGAGGGAACATTCCCTCCCCATCTTACTAGATTTGACATAACTATTTTCTTTTTAGGGTTTATTCCAAATAGTGGTTTTTTTGACTTTAAGGCATAACATTTTTCACCTGATATGTGCCATTTTTCACCCGATTACCACAAAATGGAAATTTTCAGGCTGCTAATTGGGAAAAATCAAAAATGATTATCTTCTACACGATTAGTTATATGAAATGGTCTTTCAAACTAAATTGGGGATAGTATCCTTTACCGGAATTTACCAACATCTATAAAATATTGCCAGATTGAATTCGCCTCTATTTCGCTACTCCTTCCTCTTGACTGTTTTGGGGTTCTTTGCTGGTTCAATATCAGCGCAATCGATAGAAGCAGACAGCCTTAATCTGCTTGCCTATCAAAGCTATCGAACCAATGTAAAGCTGGCAAAATCATATGCCTATCAGGCGCTTACGCTTGCTCAGAGAACAGACCAAAAAGAGGAAGAAATCAAGGCATGGATAAATTTTGGAAGATGTTACCGGCAGGAAAGTCTATGGGATTCCGCCTTCTATTCTCTTAAACAAGCTATCTTCCTTAGTAAGCAGCAAAATTACTCAGAGGGATTAATGAATGCTCATAATAATTTTGCCCTTTCATTATTAACCCAAGGTTTAACCAATGAGGCTGTCCCTCATTTGAAGCTGTCTCTCACTTTTGCCAAGCAATTAAAACATAGTAAGGGTATGGCCAATGCATTTAACAACCTTGCTATTGTAGCCGAAGCCAACTTACAATATGATTCTGCGATGCACCATTTAAACGGAGCATTAGCTGTTTATCAACTAATTAGGGATAGCAGTGGCATTTCTAGAGTCTATACCAATCAGGCATTCCTGTTTGAGGAACGTAATGCCTCCGACTCAGCAATCATCTATAACTTCAAAGCTCTACGCATTCAAGAGTCTATGGGGCTTTTAAATCAGGCCGCAAATACATACGTTCAAATAGGAGACCTTTTCTTTGATCAATTTGATAATACTCAGTCCCTGAAACAGTATGAAAAAGCGCTAGACCTTTTCGAATCTGCTGGAGATATTAATGGGTTAGCAACGGCACAACATGGAATAGGAAACGTTCATCGGAGGCTGCTAAATTATCCAGAGGCTTTGTACTCTCTTGAGAAGAGTCTAAAAAATGCAAAAAAACTAGGAGACGAAGAGTTTATTGGAACACTCTTAATCAGCTTAGCCGAAGTTTATTCCTTACGACCAAGTAAAAAAGATACAGCCCGCTTATTACTTCAAGAGGCGGTTTCATACCTCAGAAATTCAGAAAATCTCAATCTATCCATTGCTTATCAAAGATTAGGAGAGCTTGCCTACGAGCAAAAAAGAGTGAAGGATGCCAGAAAATGGTTCCAAGAATCGATTCAATCCGCGATCTATTTTGATGATTTACAAAGCCAAGTTGATGCATTAAAACCTCTTTCAATCCTTGAAGAGCGAGCCGGCAACGCATCAAAAGCCCTAGCGCTTACTCGGCAATATCAAAAGCTCTCCGACTCCATCCTCACCCTCGAATCTATCGAGACCATCAACCAACTCAACATAGAGTATGAAACCGAAAAGCGCGAGAAGGAAAACCTCATCCTCCAAAATGATCTCACCCAATCAAAGCTAGAAGCTACCGAACAGAGGGCGTTGCGCAATCAATTGTTGGGCATTGCAGCTGTAGTGCTCTTGCTCGGCGCAGGAGGCTTTATTTGGTATCGCTACCGCCAGCGCATTACGCTCAAAGAGCAAGCGCTCGAACTCGAACAAGAGCGTGCTCGCAAAGAGCAAAAACGCAAAGAAGCCGAAAAGCTCAAGGAGCTTGATGCCATGAAGACTCGCTTCTTTACCAATATTTCGCATGAGTTTCGCACGCCACTGACGCTGATCTTAGGGCAAAACGAACAATTGCAGGCTGCTATTGCAGATGAAAAGCTGCAAAACCGCTTGACAATGGTGGGACGCAATGGGCACCGCTTATTGGACCTGATCAATCAGGTGTTGGATGTGGCCAAGCTGGAAGCCGGAGGAATGAGCTTAGAGCCGACCCGTCTGGAAGCGATTAGCTACTTTAAGCATATCTTTTACTCTTTTGAGTCCTTGGCGGAAGAAAAAGGGATTAGCCTGAGCTTTAAAAGTAATCTGGAAAGTCTAGATACCGCCTTTGACGTCAAGAAGATGGAGCGGGTGATTTTCAACCTTCTTTCCAATGCGGTCAAGTTTACAGGAGAGGGCGGCAGAATAGAGATGAGCGTTCTGCGCAGCAGTGAGCAAATAAAAATAGACATAGCCGACACGGGGCAGGGCATCAAAGCAGAACAGCTGCCCTATATTTTCGATCGCTTTTATCAGGCAGATAGTAGTGAAAACCAAGCAAAACCCGGTACGGGCATAGGATTGTCTCTCGTCAAAGAATTGGTGGAGCTGCATGAAGGACAGATCAGCGTCCAGAGTGAAATTGATCAAGGAACCAGCTTTGCTATTAGCATACCTATTATTCAAGACCTAACGGCTTTTGACGCAGGACAAACAGAGGTAAGTCTCTCACCAGAAGCGCTACCGACCAATACTTTGGCCGTAGTCGAGGGGGAAGCTATCGCCACGGAGCAACAAGAACAGATTCTGCTTATCGAAGATAATCCTGATGTGCGAGCCTTTGTCAAGGAACAGTTGCTTGACTTTGGCTATAAAGTCCACACGGCAGCAGATGGACAGGAAGGAGTAGAAGTCGCGCTAGAACTCACACCTGATCTGATCATCTCCGATATCATGATGCCAAGGCTCGATGGCTATGGCGTTGCCAAAGCTTTAAAGACTGATCCGAAGACCAGCCATATCCCTTTGATATTGCTTACCTCCAAAGCCTCGGAAGAGAGTAAAATC
>CAZHOC010000272.1:0-6761 GCA_964534295.1 uncultured Bacteroidia bacterium
CGCTAACAGAAATCATGATAGAACCAGTAGAATCATCTGGACAAGAAACGTCAATCAAAGTGTCAAGAGCAACTGCAATAGCAGAAGGCTCAGTCACAGTAGCCATGGCGTCAAATGAACAGCCGAAGCTATCAGAAACGGTTACATTGTAAGTGCCTGCAGGTACTCCCATTAGCATGGCAGTTGCATCACCCGTATTCCAGCTGTAGGCGTAAGGAGCTGTACCACCCATTGGAGCAACCATTACTCCACCAGTAGAATCTCCATTACAAAGGATAGAATCACTAACCGTAGCCATACCAGAAGGTACAGTAGCAGGGATAGTAACTACTACGTCATCAGTAACTATCAAGCCAAAGCTATCAGTAACAGTCAAAGTAATAGTGCTATCAATGATATCCATACCAGACATGTTCATGAGGCTGAGCATCTGAGTGGAGTCGCCAGTAGACCAGTCATAAGTCGCGCCTGGGTTACCTCCGTCTAGCATATCAGTACCACAAACTAGGAGAGAGTCTGGGAAGCTTAGCATAGGAGCTTGAGAGATGGTGAAGTCATCAAAAGCGAATCCATCATCTTGTACAGAACCATCAGAACCGAAGGCGATACGGAAGCGTACGCTTGAAAGACCAATGAGAGAAGAATCTAGTGGGTGAGCTGCAATTACCCAACCGTTTGATCCACTACCATTTCTACCTGTCCAACCTTGCTGCTGACCACCTGGGTTACCGTTGATCGTGTTATCAGTATACCAGTTGAATGGATCACCAGCATTACCGATGGTACTCCAAGTTGAACCTGCATCAGAAGATACCTGTAGAGCGGCACCATCCCAGCTAAATTCACTTTCCCACCATACTTTTAGAGAAACCCAGCTACCCATAGGAGCGTTGGTCATGTCGATACATGGGCTGGTTACAAATGAGTTTTCATTCGCGCTATATAGTCCAGTAGTATCTCCATTTACCCAAGAATTAGGTGCAGAAGCGGCTGTGTCGATTACAGCTTTGTTGGGAGTAGTCAATACCCAAGTAGAGTTGTTTCCGCTTGCCATCCATCCAGCAGGTCCATTATCAAAGTTTTCTTGATATGGGAAGCTAGGTGAAACGAACATTACGTTTTCATTAGCAGCAGAAGCAGAGTCATTTGAAGTATTAAGGTCAGCAGGCATCATTGCTGTAGCCACAGCGTCGATGGTGTGCGGGCCAATGGCAGAAAGGTCTGCAGTAGCAGTGAAAGTATAGTTTACAACAGCACCCGGAGCCATAGGGCCAGCGATGGTTTCTGCAGCAGTGTATGCACCGCCATCAACAGAGAATTGTGCGGATGCACTCATCAATGTATCAGTACCAACATTGGTGATTGTAATCATTACGGGTTCAGCGGCGCTTAGACCACAACCATTTGTTAGATCTACAGAAGTAAGCTCTAAGTCAAATGCTGGTGGCTGGAAGATTTCGATATCATCCAAAGAAATATCAGACTCGAAACCACCTCCTCTGATACCAGTGAAGATAAGTTGGATAGACTGACCTGAGAACGCAGATAGATCAACAATTCTTTCTAACCAAGGATCATTTTCATCGGTTTGTTGTTCACCGGAAATAGTATCGATAGAAACACGACCAGCGTTACTTACTACATCAACCACAAGAGTACCCATATTGACACCATACATGTGATACCAATAACGTAGTCTTGGGCTATTTACAGCACTAAGGTCGATACAAGGAGAAGTGATTTCTGTAGTTTCTCCCTGATTACCAGAAGAAGCTTCCGTAAATACGTAAATAGAACCACCTGGAGTATGGTCGTCAAGAGGACCTGTACCTGTAGAGTTGGTAGTACCATCATCTTCTACATTCCAACTATAGGCACCACCCGTCATTACCCATCCAGCAGGGAAGGTACCGGGAGAACCAACAGTTGCAGACTCAAAGTCTTCGATAAATGGAGCAGTAATAGTAGCAGGAGTATTTGCACTAGTACTAGTAGAATCATTACTTGCATCGCCGTCACTAGCAACTGTTGCAGTTGCGTCAATTGTGTGAGGACCTGCAGCAGAAAGGTCTGCAGTTGCCGTAAAGACATAAGTGGTATCACCACCTGGTGCGATAGAACCCCCGATAGTTTCGGCAGGAATAGAAGCTCCACCATCAACGGCAAAGTCTACAGCAACGTTAGTCGCGGCCATAGTACCTAAGTTGAATACAGAGATAGAGACAGTGGCAGCTCCAGCGTTAGAACAATTAAAATCGACGCTAGCAGAAGAAGCTACTACATCAAATGGTGGAGGATCAAATAGCTCTACGTCATCAATCGCCATATCACTTCTAAATCCGTCTCCTCTTACACCAGAGAATATCAACTGAACGGTTTGACCAGAGTAGGCAGCAAGATCTACAATACGCTCTAAGAAAGGATCTGTATCTGATGTCTGTTGCTGACCAACGATAGAGTCAATACGAGTACGGACACCGGCAACATCTATGTCTACATATAGCGTACCCATATTTGAACCATACATATGGTACCAGTAGCGAAGCTTAGCAGCCGTCAAAGCACTGAGGTCAATACAAGGTGAAGCCAACTCAGAAATGTCTCCAGTGCCACCAGAAGAAGCTTCTGTATATACGTAGTAATCCCCTGGATCAGAATGATCGTCAGATGGACCAGTATTGGAAGAACCTGTACCATTGTCATCAACCTGCCAGGTAAATGAAGTTGGAGAATTGATAGTCCAACCAGCTGGTAGGTTACCACCATCTTCAAAATCTTCTAAATATGGAGCAGTCGCTGCAAGACCAGTGTTTACTGTAATGACAGTAGTATCGTTAGATAGGTCTGCGTCATTTAGTACTGAAGCACCAACCTCAATATCATGAGGACCAGGACCAGATAAGTCCGCAGTTGCTGTGAAGGTGTAAGTTGCCGTATCACCAGGATTCAAGGTACCAGGAATAATTTCTGGAGTAGTGATTGGGCCACCATCTACAGAAAATGCTGCTGCAATACCAGTAGCAGGGTTAGTACCTAGGTTTCCAACTTGAACAGTTACAGATTCAGCCGTACCATTACAAGCGCCATCAGTACCACTTGAGCTAGCAGAGATCACATAAGTGTTAAATGGAGCAGGCAAAAATGGAGTAAATCCCCAAACTTCATTATCAGTCAATGAAGTACCATTACCATCCTGCCCAATTTGGTCGTCGCCAAACTGAACGGCAGTAGTGGCATCCATCTGTACCCCTACAGTTCTTGTCAACTGAGGTGTACTAGAAGAATATTGGTCAACAACGTATACGTTGTTGGTACCTTCCTCGAGTACGATACAGAAGTAAGCAAAGCTTACGTTTGGATTACCGTACTCAAATGAAAACCACTTGATCCACAATTGCTGTGAACCGGCAGTACCAAAAGTTTTTCTCCAAACACGGTCATTAGTACCTGTTGGAGCACTAGCGGTAAATTCATCCCAAAGACCGGCAATCGACATGTCTGGCAGACCCGCACTAGGTAGGTTGGTGTTAGCGCCAGGAATGACAGTAGTCGCAGTGTCAAAGGTAATTACACCGTTCAAGCTCGCTTTGAAGTGAGTAACCGGTGTACCAAAGAAATCAAATGGAAAGCCAATGGCTTCCGCTTGAGAAAGTGCATTCGCACTTTGGCTAGGTGGCTGTACTTCTACCCAGCCTGAGGTAGTAGTTTCGGAATCGGAGTTAAGACCTCCGGGGCTTCCTACATTAGCCGAGAAAGTTGGAAGATAGGTGATTTGCGCCCATAATCCAGTCGATCCCATGACTAATAACAATAGCGTCAATAATTTTCTCATAAGTGTCAGGAATTGGTTTACAGAGTAAAAAATCAGTTTTGATTCAACAGAAACAAAACTATACTACTAACATACACTGAAAGAAACCGCCAGACGTTGGGTCTGCATAGGTTTCATGTTCTCCCGCTATGGCGAACGATTCGCTCTCCATAGGGCATTTCGTTATTTCCTTATACCGCCACAGCTTTCGCCATCCGGTACTCAATAATCTTTTGTTGAGGGTCAAAAGGACCCAACTCGTCCAGTCCTAGCGATTTGATCGCTATATATATGAGCTCCTCTTCAGGATGCCCGCCTACTATACCTTGTAATGCTAAATAATACTGTCCTGCTTCAAGCAAACAGCGTTTGGGGATCATTCCCACTAATTCTGAGCCTGTAACTCGCATGCCTCTTTCCCGAGCCGAATCTCTGATAGCTTCAAAGGCGATATGCACCGGCGTCTGATTGATATCTGTCAGATTGGTTGATACTTGGGCCACTCCATACTGCTCCATATACCAGCCAATCGCTTTGACAGCCTTGCATTTTCCCGCTTCGCGAACGATCAGCCCTTTCTCATCTCTCAGCTTTTTGCCGTCCACTATTTTGGCTCTTCCGCTCTCGCGAACGTCTGCCGCTACCGCCTTGGCATGGGGGACAGAGCGACTATTGAGGTTGACATTATAAGCGATCAGAAAATCTCTGGCCCCAATAACCGTTTGGCCAGATTGAGGATTGAATTGCTGGGGGCCATAATCAGGCTTCCAATCCGGAGATAGTATTTTAGTTTCAAATCCCTCGTACTCTCCAGAGCGGATAGTTGCTAGATTTTGGCGCTGAGGCTGAGTGGCTGCCTTTTCGTAGAGATAAACCGGAATTTGCAGTTCCTCGCCTACGCGCTTAGCTAATTGATGCGCTAAGGCTACTACCTCCTCCATAGAAATCCCACTAATAGGAATCAAAGGACATACGTCTGTTGCCCCCATACGAGGATGTTCGCCCTGATGCTGGCGCATATCAATCAAACGAGAAGCTTCTTTAATGCCTAGAAATGCAGCTTCAATAACCGCTGCTGGATCGCCTACAAAGGTGATCACAGTACGATTAGCTGAGGCTCCTGGATCAACATCCAGTAGGGAAACGCCTTCGACCGATTGGATTCGGTCTGCAATCTTATTTATGAGTTTCCGGTCCCTCCCTTCGCTAAAATTGGGAACACACTCAAGAATAGAAGGCATGTAGTAGTTTCTAGGGTTAGTAGTGTTGTATCAATTCCTAAAAAAAAGGTGCGATTACATAGTAGCTATTATGCTAAGATAATGATGATTCCCTTAAGTTGGAATTTCCGTACGGTATTTTTTCTACTGCAGGCTACTTTCGATGGAGTCAATAACCACCTTGAGGAAGACAAACATAATCCCCTGATTGCTAGATTTTATGATATCTGCCTCCTCTTCAAAAATGATCTGGACTAAAAATTCGAGTAGGCCAGGCTGGGGAGAATCCCCAATCAATTCTCGGGCTACTTGCTCAAATCCTTCCTCCGCTTCGTCTGCTAGATATTCTAGTACTTTGGCATTCTGAGCCTTGATTTCGTCCAGATGGTCCTCATCAATGCTTCCCAGTTGGATGCCGGCTCGTAGGTAGGTCTGCCAGATAATCAAACCCAAAAACAACATGAGTTCGCTTTCATCCCCGTCAAAATCAGACTCTCCCATCGTCATTAGATAGGTAAACAATACGGCTTGGGCCTCACTAAAGGATTCTACAATTTCTGCTATCTCTTCCTCATCTTCGATGGAAGAGAGCCAATCATAGGTCTCATCGGCTTGATCTAAACTGAGCATCTGCATGGGCCAAAGGTAGGGATTTAGACCAAAGCGGCCAATATGTTCTCTACGCCTTCTTCAATCGGGAGGGCGACAGGCAGGCCTAGTTCATCTTGGTACTTAGCTTGATAGCTTTTGGCCTGTGCTAAATCTAAACCTGTAGTATTGAGCGCAATCCCCAGAGTGGGCACGCCGTACATTTTGATCAGCTCTATTTCACTTTGCAAGGAGGGGATCTTCAAATCATACTGTTCCCATCCTTTATAATAGGTCCTAGCTGGCGGGTGCACCAATACCACACCATCAACATTGCCTGAGACCAAAAATTCTGAGCCACAAGGCCCGCTGGGATTACGTAAGGCCGCCTGGCCTTCAATCAAAATGAGATCTGGATTGACCTGCTCATCGCAACTAACAATGGCGTGCTCCAACTCTCCCGAGACAAAGTCATTGAGGGTAGAATCAAACACAAAGCCAAAATGCCCATCCACCATCCAGCCGGTCTGACCAGTATAAATCATTTCTGCTTTGATGCCTTGCTCGCGAGCGGTATTGCGCAGATGCAGGGCCGTGGTCCTTTTGCCGACGGCACAATCTGTACCCATGACGGCAATCTTAGGCGTCTTTACTTTGAAGATGCTCCCATCCCAAAAGTGAAGATCTTCTCTATTCTTCGGTTTGCGAACGTCGATGAGTTGGGCGCCATTTTCGGCTGCTAGGTGTACAAAATGCGCTTTCTCTGTCAAAAATTCGTGCATGCCAGATACTAGAGACATGGCGTTCCGCAAAGCGGCCTCCATCTCAGGAAAGAGCTGCTCAGGCAATCTCCCCCCTGCATTCGCGATACCGATGATACAGTATTTAGCTACTTCCTCGGTCTGGGCGAGGTATTCTTCAAAGCTAGCGTAGATTTTTATCCCCCTTGCTTTGCCATCGACGATTTCCCCGGCATCTCTGCCAGCGCATTTGCTGTCAATGATGCCTACGACTTTAAAACGCTCTGATCCGCGCACTAGGCCATGGGCAGTTTTGGCGGCATTATGATCAAATTGACCTCCAGTGAGGACAATGGCGGCTTCTTGCTTCATGGGTTTGTTTTAGAGGCAAGAAATGTAGTA
>CAZHOC010000273.1:0-6753 GCA_964534295.1 uncultured Bacteroidia bacterium
AATCTGCTTCGGTATCAGCCGTAAATTCTGCATCAAGAGTTACCGCTGAGCCACGAGGCAGGTAAGTGCGGTGGGTATTATAGGCGGCCAGCATTCTGGCATGTTGGTTAGCCGTTACGTTTACGCGGCAGTTTTTACCAGAATAGGACATAAAGTTGCCGGTTTCTGGATTATAACTATCTCCATTGGCGTCTGTAGCAGTGCTATTATAACTACAATCGATTACATTTAAATTGGTAGACGTACTCAGTCTCGGATCCGCAGGCGTATCACAGAGAAAATCCCCTGCTCCAGTACAATTCGAACCATCTACCAGCTCATTGCCGCTTTGGTGGGTGTGATAGAGGAAGAAATAATGACCTAACTCATGGGCAAAGGTGCTGCCGTTATTGGTGCAGCTGTTTGCGAGCATCACAAAATCGAGGCCTCCGGGAAATTGCGCATGCCCACAAATGTTAGAAGTGCCAGAGGTTACGGTTGCAGTACTATAAATGTTGATGACATTACTGACCGAATGCGCCGCATCCAAGGCCACCATTTGCGATTTGTCATAAGGAGAATAGGTGTCGTCATCAATGGTATTAATGGCAGCACACTGATAAAACTGCAGGCTGCTAGGTAAAAACAATTCGTTGGCCCGCTTTAGGGCTGCTTCGAAATCCGCGACGCTGATTCCTTGGCTACCATCCGACTTGCGAATGATGTGAAGCTGCACGGGGATCATGATGATACTCGTCCCGCTACGGTTTTGAGTATGCTCATGCCAATGTTGATTAAAGGATCTTTGGGAGGCTATGTCTTCGTCTGATAAGACCGTACCACATTCAAAATCTTGGGCAAAAAGGGAACTAGAACACAGCATTAATGCTAAGCCGAGCAAGGCAGCGTTAAAGTGTTTCATTACAAAAGAATAAGAAGCTAAGAAGTGTGTTGACTATGAAAGATAGCTCAGTAGAGGTAATTTTTTCTCCCCATATATTTATCTACTATATATGGTACAAAAGCTAAAGCAAATATGCAAATAGCGCCTTCCAGGCCTAAGTATGCTAATATTTGTTGCCGTATTTTGGGCTGGCAAAGATTTTGCTGTTTTTTTTAGTAAATTGCTTGTCTAGCCGATCATTATAGCGTATAATCATCTATGGCCAAAAAACCAGTATATAACGAAGATAGTATTAAGTCCCTCGACTGGCGTGAGCACATTCGCCTTCGTCCGGGGATGTACATTGGTAAATTAGGAGATGGCTCTGCCCAAGACGATGGGGTTTATATCTTGATCAAAGAGGTGATCGATAACTCTATCGACGAATATGTGATGGGGCATGACAATAAAATTGATATCACTGTCCAAAATGGTGAGGTAACCGTTAGAGACTATGGTCGCGGCATTCCTTTGGGCAAAGTGATTGACTGTGTGTCCCGCATCAATACCGGGGGTAAATATGACTCGGAGGCCTTCAAAAAGTCAGTTGGTCTAAATGGGGTTGGTACTAAGGCCGTAAATGCACTCTCCAACTACTTTAGAGTAGAGTCGGTACGCGATGGCAAGAAAAAAGTGGCTGAGTTTGAGGCAGGGGTGATCACCAAAGACCATAAGATCAGCAAATCTTCTGAAGAGAACGGTACTTCTGTCATTTTTCGACCTGATCCTACGGTTTTTAAAAACTACCGCTTCATTCCAGAGTATATCGTCAATCAGATCTGGAATTATGCTTATCTCAACGCTGGTCTTTCGATCTACTTCAATGGTAAGCGCTTCTATTCGAAGAACGGTCTTCTCGATCTGCTCACGCGCAAGACTGACCCAGAAGCAATTCGCTATCCCATCATACACCTCAAGGGCTATGATATCGAGGTCGCTTTGACACACGGTAACGCTTATGGTGAAGAATACTACTCCTTTGTCAATGGGCAGTATACCTCTATGGGAGGAACCCACTTGCAGTATTTCCGCGAGGCTGTAGTTAAAACCGTACGTGAGTTTTACAATAAAAGCTTTGACACGACCGATATCCGTGCTTCTATCATTGGTGCGATCTCAGTACGCGTCCAAGAGCCAGTCTTTGAATCACAAACCAAGACCAAGCTAGGTTCGATCAACGTTGGGCCGGATGGACCGACCGTAAGAACCTTTATCAATGATTTTCTAGGCAAGGAACTCGATAATTATCTCCACAAAAATCCTGATACCGCTGCGGCATTGCTTAAACGCATCCAACAGTCGGAGCGTGAGCGTAAGGAAATTGCGGGTATCAAGAAACTTGCCAATCAGCGCGCCAAGAAGGCCAATTTGCACAATAAGAAATTGCGCGATTGCCGCGTACACTTTAGCGATAAGCGCGGAAACGAAGAAAAGAAATTAGCAACTACCCTTTTTATTACGGAGGGTGATTCGGCGAGTGGATCTATCACGAAAGCTCGTGATGTGCAAACGCAAGCAGTATTTAGCTTAAGAGGTAAGCCGCTTAATTGCTATGGCTTGACCAAGAAGGTAGTTTATGAAAATGAGGAGTTTAACCTCTTACACCATGCTATCAATATCGAGGACGGTTTGGATGATATGCGTTACAATCAGATTGTAATCGCCACGGATGCCGATGTCGATGGGATGCACATTCGTTTGCTGCTATTGACATTCTTCCTGCAGTTTTTCCCAGATCTAGTGCGTAGTGGTCATCTATTTATCTTGGATACGCCGCTATTTAGAGTGCGTGACAAGCAGCAGACTTTCTACTGCTATAATGAAGCAGAGAAGCAGGAAGCGATTGCTAAGCTTCGGGGTAAACCGGAGATCACCCGCTTTAAGGGTTTAGGAGAGATTTCTCCTGATGAATTCCAGCAGTTTATTGGCGAGAATATCCGTCTTCAACCCGTGATGCTGCAGGAGGATACTCCTGTCCCGAAACTACTGCAATATTTTATGGGTAAGAATACCCCCGATCGCCAGAAGTTTATCATTAATAATCTCCGGGTAGAGAAAGATGAAATCGAAGAGGAAGCCTTAGTTGAGGAAGCCGTGGCGGTTTAGACTAAGCTCAAAATATCAAGCCGGCGAAGGATAGTTTTCTATGCTTCGCCTTTTTTTTATTGCTTGATTTTGGCTGCATTGGCCGATTTTATCATAAAATTGCTATCCCTACGCGCAAACAATCTTGTTAGACACGTTTGCAAATCCGAGTGGTAATTATTCCGATAATTAGCATCTTTTAGTGTCTAAAAACGTACAATAAGTACGCAACCATTCAACCTCCCCTTTTTTCTAAAAACCAAAAGCTCTTGTATGCGCGGAAAGCTCTATACGCTGCTATTTCTGGGGGCGAGCCTAGGACTCGTCGTATTTGCTACCCTTTATCGTCCAAGTATGGAGGAGGAAAAGGCGGTAGCACCCTTCTTTTTGGCAGATACTACATGGGCTAGCGAACAATTAGCAGCGATGACAGAGGCAGAAATGCTCGCCCAACTATTTTTGTTGCTTCCTGCTGATACCACTAAACCAGATAGCCAAAGCTTATCCCGCATCCTAAGCCCCAATCCAGGTGGCTTGGTCCTCCAAAATCAATCACCAGAGTCTCTTTGGCAATGGCAAAAACAAGCACAAAACCGAGTCCGAAATCCCTTATTGATGGGAAGCTTTGGCGGTTTTGAGCAAGCTGATTGGTTAGATGTCGTCTCCGACGAACGCTTATACGCGGTTCAAGATATGCGCCTCATAGATGAGTTTGGTGAGAGACTCGCGGATCAATATCAGCGCTGGGGCTACCATCTTTATTTTGTGCCAGGGCAAAGCCGTGGCTTCCAAGCGGACAATCGAGCTGATTGGGTATATCGCCAAGAGCGATTAGTCAACAAACTACAAGATCAAGGGATTCTGGCAAGCATTACCGAGGCCAAAGTTTATTTCCCTTTAGAGACTGACTCGCTTCGCCGCGATAGCCTGTTATGGCCATATAGCCGTTTGGCCCAGAGAGGCACCGCTTCCCTATTATTGGACAAGCGTTCCGTGCAGCGGATCAAATGGAACAGTCAAAAACGAAATATTATTTCTAGCTATCTCGCTGGGCATGCAGAATATGAAGGACTGCTAATCGCCCAAGCGGATACCAGTGATGATGCCCTTGCAGATCAATTGCTGCAAATGGTCAAGGCAGGAACGGATATGATCGTTCTACCAGCTGAGCAATATGCAGACGCACAGGAAATTTTGCGATCTCTCCTCAAAAATGGAGAACTACGCTACAGTGAGCTTCAAAATAAAGTTCGTAAGATATTACTGGCCAAAACTTGGGTTGAGGCTGAGCGTTCGGCTGCCGCCGCGATGCCCCCCAGGGACAAAGCCTCTGTCGCTTGGCTCAATCATCGTATGGGAGAAGCTAGCCTGAGTCTTGTCCAAAATGAACTGCGGCGTTTGCCCATGCATAGCTTAGCTGCGCGAAGACCTCATTTAATTAGCCTTGGGTATGATGCCTCTGTACTGGCGCAAAGGATGGGATTATACGCTCCTTTGGAGTATACAGAACTTAGTTGGGAGGAAGGTAAACAGGCAGCGGCTATTCCCGCAAAGTTGGCTAAGAAGGCGAATCCGTTGGTCATTGCTTTGCCGGATCGACAATTAGATACTTTGGCGACTCCATTTTGGCAGTCGATCAAAGAGCTAAGTGCCAATGGGAAGCTGATCGTGCTACAGTTCGGCGAAGCCGAACACCTAAGTAATTTTGCTCACTTTCCTACGGTATTGCACGCTTACAGGCAGGATAGTATCGGACAAGAAATTGCCGCCCAAGCCTTATTTGGGGGCCTTAGCCCTAAAGGTAGCTTGCCCTTACATCTGGATGAACGCTTGGCTTATGGACAGGCTTTCCCCACACCAGTGAGCCGTTTGGCATATCTACCGCCAATTGCGCTGGGGCTTGACCAGATGGTCTTATCGCAAATTGATACGGTCATGTTGGAGGGAATTGATGCCTCGGCTTTGCCAGGCGGACAGGTTTTTGTGGCCAAGGCTGGCAAAGTTATCTATCATAAGGCCTTTGGTTATCATACCTACCAGGAGCGTCGTCCTGTTTATACGGATGACTTATATGATATCGCTTCGGTTACCAAAATTGCAGCTACCACCATAGCCGCAATGAAGATGACCAATGAGGGTAAACTAAGTCCGAATCAGCGTTTGGAGCGTTTTTTCAAACGGACAAAGGTGGAGTTGGCCATCTCCGATGAACGCGATACCCTTTGGCTAGGCCCGGAGCAATTAGCTCAGCTAGCCGAGGATTCGACCCAGGATTCTCCTTTTACTTTTACGGCCCAGCGTGAAAGCGAGGCAAAAGTTAGCTACGATAGTTTGAGACAAGGGGATAGCCTACGCATCATCCGAGTCATTTCGCATGGGACCAAAGAAGTATCCGCCCCTGCCTTCAATGTAAAGCTTGGAGACCTCATGACGCATTATTCTGGTTTGCCAGCGGGTATGCCTATTTTACCTTACCTGCGCTACAAAGACAGCACTACAGGTAAGTATGGGAAGTACTATAAGCCCAAGCCAAGCGAAAAGCACAATGTTCTCGTAGCAGGAGATTTTTATCTCCGCAATGACTATCGTGATTCCCTTTGGGAGAAGGTACGCCATACTATTCCGGCTCCCAATCCGGGCTATGACTACAGTGATTTGAATATGATCTTGGTCCAACGCGCGGTGGATTCTATCAATCGCGAGCCCATTGATTTGTATATGGACCGTACCTTCTATCAACCGTTGGGATTGCAGCAAACCTTTTTCTTGCCAAGAGAAAAGGTTGATATCAAACGCATAACGCCAACTGAATATGATGGACGCTGGAGAGGTCAACTATTGCGTGGTTATGTCCATGATCCTACTGCAGCCTTAATGGGCGGGATTGCAGGTAATGCTGGCCTTTTTGCCAATGCCAATGATCTCGGTATTCTGTTTCAGATGCTGCTCAATGGGGGCACCTACGGCGGTGAACGCTATCTCGAGTCTACGACCATTGAATCCTTTACGCAAACGCGCAAAGGACATAGAGCCTATGGATTTGATAAGCCACCCGCACAACGTGGAGCCTATATCATCGCTCCAAGTGCCTCCGAGAGGTCTTACGGGCATACCGGTTTTACGGGCACCTGTGTTTGGGTAGATCCTGAGAATGAACTCGTCTTCGTGTTTTTAAGTAATCGCGTTCATCCTAAAGCAAATAACTGGAAGCTCAATGAAATGAGAATCCGACAGCGCGTGCATGAAGCGGTTTATGAAGCTTTGCCCTAAGCAGAGAAATTTGCGATCTTGTAGCATGAGCCTTCGAATCCTCTTTTTACTTATCATATTGTTGCCAGCGGTAGTTTTCTCTCAATCATCTGACTACCAACAACATATTCAAACGATTCTGCGCGCCCACCCCTCGGATAGTGCATTTTTGGAGTTTGTGATGAATGATGTATTGGAAACTCCGGCCGACAAGATGTTTCTCTCAAATCGCCAGCTATTGGATGGCGTTTGCGTAACTTATTGCGGGCGTACTTCGGTCAATATGAAGGATACCCTCAAAGACGGCCGTTTGGTAAAATTAGGGCTCAAGACTACTAGCTTCGATACTTTGGGACATGCTTATACTTTCCGTGCCGGAACGGACAGTCTCATCGATATGATTGACAGTATGCCCGCTTATGGGGCAATTGAGAGCTACCCGCGGCAAGAAATTGATACCTTATGGATTAGCATTGATGGGAAGGATATTTTGGTTC